>NZ_JACAEU010000009.1:0-64626 GCF_013388695.1 Fischerella sp. | reverse complement strand
CCACTAACCACTAACCACTAACCACTAACCACTAACTACTAACCACTAACCACTAACTACTAACCACTAACCACTAACCACTAACCACTAACCACTAACAACCAACAACCAACAACCAACAACCAACAAATGACAAAACGCATTTTGATTATTGATGATGAACAGGATATCCGAGAAACTACACAGATGTGTCTAGAGATAGCTGGCGAATGGGAAGTCCTCACAGCAGTTTCCGGTAAAGAAGGTTTGGTCAAAGCTGCGGCAGAAAAACCTGATGTCATTCTCTTAGATGTGATGATGCCAGATATGGATGGGTTGACAACCTTGCAAAACCTCCAAAAAAATCCGAAAACTCAGAATATTCCGGTAGTTTTGCTCACAGCAAAAGCACAGGCTGCTGAACAACGTCAGTTTACTCAACTCAAGGTAGCGGCGGTAATTACCAAACCCTACGATCCTTTTACTTTATCTGATCAAGTGCTACAGGCATTGATCTAAGCAGCGCGATCGCAACCTAATAGATCCCCGACTTTTCCAAAAAGTCGGGGATCTTGCTTGCTTAGATACAAAAAAATCTGTCAAAATAAAGCCAATCAAGCCAAATCCTCTGCTGTGAGGTCATAATTTATGCTTCCGGCTGACACAATCCTCCGTAGTCGCTACAAAATCATCACACTCTTGGGAAAGGGTGGATTTGGTGAAACTTATTTAGCAGAAGATTTAGATATACCTACCAATCCCAAGCCGAAGCGTGTTGTGAAACTACTCTCTCCTCAAAACCGCAATCCTCAAGTTTTGCAACTCGCGAAAGATTTATTTGATAGAGATCACCAACTGCCAGAAGATTCTAGCACAGGGGAAGTGATCTGGCGGCAGTGGGCAAATGTTGGCGATAGGGTAGCAGGAGTTTTAACCAACATGGTACGTTCTAATCATTAATGACTCTGGCCAAACAAGTAGCTGAAGTGCTGAATTGGAAATAGTTTTTGTAATTTATTGTTAATAACTATCTTCCTTCATCAGTTCTTCATTTTTTTTTCTTATTCTCTAATGAAAGGGTTATTCAGCCACTTGCTCTCTCTTGAGCGAATAATTTATTTACAAATAATCCAGCGTTGCTGTTAATCCAATCGCTGGCTTTTTTCTCTTGTTTGATTTGGTTAGTGGCTAATAGTTAATCCCTAAACCAACAACTAACAACAAACTGAAATACAGCTATTTTGAGCAGAGCAAAGTTCTCATTTCTTTAATAGAAGAGGGAGAGTTCAATGACTCTTACGCCAGAGCGAGAGCAAAAGGCGACGGTTGTAGTTGATAACGATCCAGTGTCTACTTCTTTTCAGAAGTGGTCGCAACCAGGACACTTTGACCGCACCCTCGCCAAAGGTCCCAAAACCACAACCTGGATTTGGAACTTACATGCTAACGCCCACGATTTTGATACTCATACCAGCGATTTAGAAGACATATCGCGCAAGATTTTTGCTGCTCATTTTGGGCATCTAGCGGTGGTGTTTATTTGGTTAAGCGGCATGTATTTTCATGGTGCTCGCTTTTCCAATTTTGAAGCTTGGATGGCAAATCCAACTGGTATTAAACCCAGTGCCCAAGTTGTTTGGCCCATATTTGGCCAAGAAATTTTGAATGGAGATATGGGTGGTGGTTTCCACGGCATTCAAATCACATCTGGGCTTTTCCAGATGTGGCGTGCTGCTGGTTTCACCAATACATTCCAATTGTATTGCACTGCAATTGGCGCTTTGGTAATGGCAGCGCTGATGCTGTTCGCCGGTTGGTTCCACTATCACAAACGCGCTCCCAAACTGGAATGGTTCCAGAATACCCAGTCAATGTTAAATCATCACTTGGCTGGACTTTTGGGTTTGGGTTCGTTGGGTTGGACAGGACACCTAATCCATGTTTCCTTGCCGACTAACAAGCTGTTAGATGCTGGAGTAGCTCTTAAGGATATTCCTTTACCACACGAGTTCATCTTGAATCCCAGTTTGATGAACGAGTTGTATCCCCATGTAGATTGGGGCTTTGTGAAAGGTGTCCTGCCTTTCTTCACCTTGCAGTGGGAGCATTTTACTGACTTCCTCACCTTTAAGGGTGGTCTTAACCCTGTAACTGGTGGCTTGTGGTTGACAGATGTTGCACATCATCATTTGGCGATCGCGGTAATGTTCATCATTGCCGGTCACATGTATCGTACCAACTGGGGTATCGGTCACAGCATTAAAGAAATGCTGGATGATGCCAGAACTCCAAACATGCTGCCATTCTTGAGCTTTATTGGGCCTGTCGGTCACAAGGGTCTGTTTGAAGTCCTCACGACGTCCTGGCACGCTCAGCTATCAATCAATTTGGCAATGTTGGGTTCTCTGAGCATTATCATCGCCCATCACATGTATGCGATGCCGCCCTATCCCTATTTGGCAACAGACTATGCGACTGTGGTATCTCTATTCACTCACCATGTATGGATTGGAGGCTTCCTGATTGTTGGCGGGGCAGCCCACGCAGCGATTTACATGGTGCGGGACTACGATCCAGAACAAAATTTCAATAATGTGCTGGATCGGGTACTACGCCATCGGGATGCAATTATTTCTCATCTTGCTTGGGTGTGTCAGTTCCTTGGCTTCCATAGCTTTGCCATGTATTGTCATAACGACACCATGCGGGCTTTTGGTCGTCCTCAGGATATGTTCTCGGATACGGGAATTCAATTACAGCCAGTGTTTGCCCAGTGGCTGCAACATATCCATACGATGACCATAGGAAATCCATCTCTCCAAGTTGCTGCACCTTTGGGTCATGCTTTCGGTGGCTTGCGAAATCTGGAACTAACAGGATTGGGAACCGCAGCGCCTAATTTGCACGAGCCTGTCAGCTATGCTTTCGGTGGTGGTGTAGTGGCTGTGGGTGGGAAAGTGGCAATGATGCCCATTACCTTGGGTACAGCAGATTTCTTAATTCACCACATTCACGCCTTCACAATTCACGTCACTGTTCTAGTACTGCTGAAAGGAGTTTTATTTGCCCGCAGTTCCCGTTTAATTCCAGATAAAGCTAATTTAGGCTTCCGCTTCCCCTGCGATGGGCCGGGACGGGGTGGTACTTGCCAGGTATCAGCTTGGGATCATGTATTCCTAGGTCTGTTCTGGATGTACAATTCTCTCAGTATGGTGATTTTCCACTTCTTCTGGAAGATGCAATCAGATGTCTGGGGGACGGTGGGAGCAGATGGGGTGGTCACTCACATCACTGGTGGAAACTTTGCGACTTCGTCAATAACGAATAACGGTTGGTTGCGTGATTTCCTTTGGGCGCAATCAACACAAGTGATTACATCCTACAATACATCACTTTCGGCCTACGGCTTAATGTTCCTGGGCGGACACTTCATCTTTGGCTTTAGTCTGATGTTCTTATTCAGTGGTCGTGGCTACTGGCAAGAACTGATTGAATCGATAGTTTGGGCACACAACAAGTTGAAAGTTGCCCCAGCTATTCAACCTCGTGCTTTGAGCATCATTCACGGTCGGGCTGTAGGGGTTGCTCATTATCTTTTAGGAGGAATTGTCACTACTTGGGCTTTCTTCCTGGCAAGAATGACGGCATTTGGATGAAGGCAAAAGGAAAAAGGCAAAAGGTAAAAGAAAGAATTTAACTTGTGTACTTTTTCCTTTTTCCGGCTATATTGCTTCATTTTTGCCTTTTTACTTTTTACTTTTTACTTCTTTGGCTTATGGCTACTAAATTCCCAAAATTTAGCCAAGACCTTGCTAATGACCCGACAACGCGGCGCATTTTCTATGCGATCGCTACTGCTCACGATTTTGAAAGTCATGATGGGATGACGGAGGAAAATCTCTATCAAAGGATTTTTGCCTCTCACTTTGGTCATCTAGCAATTATTTTTCTGTGGGCGTCGGGGATTTTGTTCCACGTTGCTTGGCAAGGTAATTTTGAGGTATGGATTAAAGACCCTGTGCATGTGCGCCCCATCGCCCACGCGATCTGGGATGCTCAATTTGGGCCAGGAGCTATTAAAGCTTTCACCCAAGCAGGAGCGAGGAACCCCGTAGATATTTGCTATTCTGGTGTTTACCACTGGTGGTACACTATCGGACTCCGCACAAATACTGAACTGTATGTTGGTGCATTGTTCCTAATTCTGCTAGCAGCAGTCTTCTTGTTTGCAGGCTGGTTACATTTACAACCTAGATATCGTCCTAATCTGGGTTGGTTCAAAAATTCGGAAGCTCGCTTAAATCACCACTTAGCAGGTTTGTTTGGTGTTAGCTCTTTAGCTTGGGCTGGTCATTTAGTACACGTTGCTATCCCCGAATCTCGCGGACAACATGTTGGCTGGGATAACTTCTTATCTACCCCACCCCATCCCGCTGGTTTGTGGGCATTTTTCACGGGTAATTGGGGAGCATACGCTCAAAACCCTGATACCGCCCAGCATGTATTTAGTACCTCTCAAGGTGCAGGCACAGCAATTCTCACGTTCTTAGGTGGTTTCCATCCCCAGACGCAATCACTGTGGCTGACGGATATGGCACACCATCATTTAGCGATCGCAGTCGTATTAATTATTGCGGGTCACATGTACCGCACTAACTGGCGTATCGGTCACAATATCAAAGAGATGATGGACTCCAAGACTTTCTTTGGTAGAAAAGTTGAAGGGCCATTTAATCTACCTCACCAAGGGCTGTACGAAACAGTAAACAATTCTCTGCATTTCCAACTCTCTTTGGCACTAGCTTGTCTAGGTGTTGCCAGTTCTTTGACGGCACAGCACATGTATTCCATGCCGCCTTATGCTTTTATCGCCAAGGATTTTACCACAATGGCGGCATTATACACACACCATCAGTATATTGCCGGTTTCTTAATGGTAGGGGCATTTTCCCATGCTGCCATCTTCTGGATTAAAGATTACGACCCAGAACAGAATAAAGGTAATGTCCTAGAGCGAGTGTTAAAGCACAAAGAAGCCATTATTGCTCATCTAAGTTGGGTATCGCTATTCTTAGGCTTCCATACCTTGGGTCTATACGTCCACAACGATGTAGAAGTAGCCTTTGGCGCGGCTGATAAGCAAATCTTGATTGAGCCGGTGTTTGCTCAGTTTATCCAGTCAGCAAACGGTAAGATTTTGTATGGGTTTCATACACTGCTGTCAAACCCAGATAGTATTGCTTTCACAGCATGGCCCAATCATGCCAACGTCTGGTTGCCGGGATGGTTGGATGCTATCAACGATGGCACTAACTCATTGTTCTTGACTATTGGCCCGGGTGACTTTTATGTTCATCATGCGATCGCTCTCGGTTTGCATGTCACCACCTTGATATTAGTAAAAGGTGCGTTGGATGCTCGTGGTTCCAAGCTAATGCCCGATAAAAAAGATTTTGGCTACGCCTTTCCTTGTGATGGGCCTGGTCGGGGTGGCACTTGTGATATCTCAGCTTGGGATGCATCTTACCTCGCCGTCTTCTGGATGCTTAACACTCTGGGTTGGGTAACGTTCTACTGGCATTGGAAGCATCTATCTATCTGGCAAGGGAATGTCGCTCAATTCAACGAATCTTCTACCTATCTCATGGGTTGGTTCCGAGACTACCTCTGGGCAAACTCCGCTCAGTTGATTAATGGCTATAACCCCTATGGGACTAGTAACTTAGCTGTTTGGGCTTGGATGTTCCTGTTTGGACACTTAGCTTGGGCTGTTAGCTTCATGTTCCTAATTACATGGCGGGGTTACTGGCAAGAGTTAATCGAAACTCTGGCTTGGGCACACGAACAAACGCCCCTATCCTTTGGCTACTGGAGAGATAAACCCGTTGCTTTGTCAATTGTTCAGGCTCGTTTAGTCGGCTTAACTCACTTTACTGTTGGTTATATCGCTACCTACGGAGCCTTTTTAATTGCCTCAACAGCAAGTAAGTTTGGTCAATGAATCAACTGTTGGCAGTTAAAAATTAACTGTCAACAGTTAACAAATAAATCTAAGTTCTCAAGGTTATACTTTGTTATTTTTATTCCGGAAATTAAGTTATTAAAAATATAAAGTTTCGACCTCCTCTCTTGCTTGACTGAGCAAGAGACTTTCCTATTTATGTTTGCATTATTATTGATTTTATTATTAAAATTTTCTAAAAAAAGATTTGATAAAATCAATAATTGATATATTTAAAATTAAGACAACATCAACCAATTCAATACAAAGATTAATAACAATGTCTAATACAGTTGATACAGTAGATAACGATATAATTAAACCTTTCAAAGGCGATCCCTGTCTTGGTAATCTATCAACCCCTATTAATGATTCTCCTTTAGCTAAAGCTTTCATCAATAATTTACCTGCTTATCGCAAAGGGTTAACTCCTTTTATGCGGGGACTCGAAATTGGTATAGCTCATGGTTATTTTCTTGTAGGGCCAGAGGTTGTAGTTGGACCTTTACGGGAATCAGCACATGGAGCAAATCTCAGTGGATTAATCACTGCCATATATATAGCTGTATCTGCTTGTTTAGGAATTTCCATTTTTGCGATTACAACATTCCAAGGAAATCCGAAAGGTTCTTATAGTTCTTATTCCAAAGACTCATTAAGACCGTTGAGAACTCGTGAAGAATGGAGCCAATTAAATGGCGGAATTTTTCTTGGTGCAATGGGTGGTGCAATATTTGCATATTTGCTGCTCGAAAACTTTGACTCTTTGGATGCCATCCTCAGAGGAGCAGTTAATGTTAGCTACCTGTCGTTTTAGTCTCACTAATTTTACATTGGATAAGTTTGAATTATAAATTGTGAATTGTAGAGGAAGTACATCATGGTAGATATGACACAACTAACAGGTGACTATGCTGCTTCATGGTTGCCCTGGATCATGATTCCCCTAGTTTTCTATATTTTGCCTTTTCCTGTGTTTGCCATATTATTTTTATGGATTCAAAAAGAAGGTGATGATCGCAGCAACCAAACAGATAGCAATCTTACAGAAATTAGGGAAATGGGAGCACCTACTCCGTAAAAGAAAGTCTTTTGAAGTATAAGTTATCTTGTTATATCTACTCTACCCCCTTAATTAAAGCAGGGCTGTTTCATAAGATTCACTGAGAAACCGCATCCCTTGCACCGCAAAGGATAGGTACGGCATTTGAAATCCGGTCAATCCCGGTTTCAAATGCCAATAATCTTTTTTAGCTCTGCACCTCAAAGGACATAGAAACAGGGTCAAAATTCAGGGTAGCGATCGCATTTAGCTTATGAGGGGGTTTGGGGAGCTATAAGCCCCGCGCTGTACTCGAAGCGATCGGCGTTCAACGTGTTGGGTGTAACCTGTATCAGGTCATAGCGAAACTGAATGCCATCTGCAACAGTAGCCTGCACCGTTTCTGCATCCAACATTTGCGAGTATTCCCAACTGCCAAATTTGTTGGTGCGGTAGGTTTTACGATCCATACCTGCAACAGGCATTTCGGGATTCAACTCAAATGGATACCAGATGAGCTGAACATTAATATTTGAATCAAGTTGCGCCTCTTTGACAATCTCCACCTAACATAATGGAGCTAAGCGGATTCGAACCGCTGACCCCCTCAATGCCATTGAGGTGCTCTACCAACTGAGCTATAACCCCATACTTTACTTCTTTTGTGATGCTTTCAGATGATTTATCTGAAGTTGCCACTTTTGTTATTATACACCAATTTATGCCATTTTTACTTATGAGAATTGTTAATATCTCTTAATTCATCAATTCCTGTCTAAGGCTATTCCACGGCAAAATATTCAGTTAAACAATCAGAAATCCAAAATCTCAAATGGCTAAGATGCGGGCGCTATTATCTGGGTATTACGGTCAAGGAAATGGTGGCGATGAAGCTTTGTTGGCAACGCTACTGCAAATGTTGCCACCTGATGTTACGCCTGTGGTTCTTTCTGGCAATCTAGAAGAAACCCAGAGACGTTATGGTGTGGAAACCTACGAACGCATGGCTTTTTTACCCCTCATACAAGCTTTGCGTTCTTGTGATGCTTTAATCTGGGGTGGTGGTAGTCTAATCCAAGATGCTACCAGTGCCATCAGCCCATTTTATTATGGGGGCATGATGACATTAGCCCAAAAAATGGGATTGAAAACTGTTGCTTGGGCACAGGGAATTGGCCCTTTGAGACGTTCAGTGACTCGTTGGTTAGCACGGCAAACTTTTGCGGGTTGCACAAAAGTCAGTGTACGCGATCGCGCTTCTGCAAGTTTACTTTCAGATTGGCAAATTCCCCATCTCCTAGCACCCGATCCGGTTTGGGCGTTAGAGCCTAAACCAGTACCCGGGCTTTGGGATTTACCTGCGCCGAGGGTAGCGCTAACATTGCGATCGCATCCCCAATTGACACCGACTCGCCTTAGTAACCTAACTCGCGCATTAGTAGATTTTCAAAAAGCTACGCAAACTTTTATTATCTTGCTGCCATTCCAGCAACGCCAAGATTTGAGTATAGCCCAAGCAATTCAACCAGCCCTTAAAGATGTTAGCAAAATTCTATCTCTAGAAGAACCGCAACTTTTAAAAGGTGTATTTCGCGGTATTGAAATGACCATAGGCATGCGCCTGCACAGTTTGATTATGGCAGCAAGTGAAGGGTGTCGCTGTTTTGCCCTCAGTTACGATCCCAAGGTGAATAGGTTGATGGAAGATTTGGATATGCCAGGATGGGATTTGGCGAATTTACCAGATGATGCCAATGTTATTAGTAAAGCTTGGATTGAGCATTATGCTAATGGCGATCCGCTTTCATCAGAAAAAATTCAGTTTTTCGTGGATCGGGCGTTGATCCATCGTGAGGTGTTGTACCAAGCACTGGGTGAAAATAGATAGTTCTAATGTACCAATCACGCTTGAGTAGGTCATAACTTAGTATAATGTTGCACAAATTCGTCACGAATTAAATATAGAAAGACTCTGCGCCCCTGGTGCGCTTATACCAAGTTGCGTTCAGATATAGCAATAGTAATTCGTGCCCTCTCCCCCCTTCCCCTCTCCCAAATTGGGAGAGGGGCTGGGGGTGAGGGAAGTACTATCTTTGACTGCAACTTAGTATTACTCCGCTACAGGCGTGCGTTTAAAAAAGCTACGATTTTATGCAAAGCTGTACTTAGTAATTAAATCACAAATGAGCAAGTGTAACCGCATGACTCATTGATGAAACAAAAAATATACATATGTTACTTAAAGAAAGATTGAGAAAATGTTAAATATTACTTTTTCTTGCAATCGAGTAAAAACATTGAATGAAAATGATTATGATTATACGGAGAAATTCGGTTACTTTCGACCCAAAACATAAGTAAGGAAAGTAATATGTCACTGAATGTTAACGTGCATCTCATTGACCAAGCGAAAGCAGGTAAAGTTAACGAAGCAGAGTTTGTTGACACAATTAGAGAATCATTACCTTATGCCTGGGGAATTGTAGAAAGCCTTGCAGAGCGTCTAGCAAGAGGAGAAGAATGGGCTAATCATTGCGTTGCACCGCCAACAGAAAAACACAGAGCGCAACTATT
This sequence comes from Fischerella sp., assembly GCF_013388695.1. Classification (NCBI taxonomy): domain Bacteria; kingdom Bacillati; phylum Cyanobacteriota; class Cyanophyceae; order Nostocales; family Hapalosiphonaceae; genus Fischerella; species Fischerella sp. Next base: position 55,030 of record NZ_JACAEU010000009.1, on the reverse strand, counting down.
ACGTATGATGGGTGGAGATGCAATTCGTGGAGCAGTTGAACGTTATTTTGGAATAAAATTGGCATTTCAAAATTGCCATAACGTTGCTGCTTTTCGCCCAGAAAATCTAGACTCTTCTGCCTACCTAAATTTCATTTCAATTGAAAGCCAAATTCTCAACCAAACACCCGAATTAGTAGACTGCTAATTTACTCTCAATCAGAGCCAGAGGCTCTAATTCTCACCTGCCAGGTTGAACCTGGTAACGAGGATCGAGGTTGAATAAGTGCGATCGCAACAGAGGGGCGCAATATTTGCGTCCCTCTGTTAATGATTGTTTATACTAAATTATGTTTAGAATTATTAAAAGATATATAGATAAGTCATATATTTTTGGTATGAGCGGCGTAGAGATGTCAGTTTTTTAAACTTATTTAAGAGATATTACACATCGTCAAGGCAGTAAGTCAAAATAATAATCAGCCGCGATCAGGAGGCACTGCCATGTCTGGTGTAATTCAAATTATTCGGAACTCGTTTATTCGCCTTGAAGGGTTTTTATATCAGCTATTTGGTTTTATCAAAAGCCTTTTTTCTCAGATATTTGGTTTTTTGGCTAAGATATTCGGTTTCTCCAAGTCTGGATATTTTTTAGAAAACAATGAAGCAACAAGCACAAAGCCATCTAATATACAGCAACCAACTAAAATAGAGCCAAAAACTACTCCAGAAGCCCCTACCACTATTCGTCGTCGTCCCGATCCTAAGATGGACTACTTTCGCAAAATGGCTCAAGACCTGAATAAGAGCTAGGTTTAATTCAAACTAGAAGCATAGCTCTTCTTTGGTAACGCGATCGCCATCTGTATGCCCATCAGTAACACCCAAGTAGAAGCAGACATTTCCCCTCAAAGCTTGGGTGTTGTTTTTTTGCAGAAGATAAACACAGATGGAATGGGTAATGGGTAATGGGAAATAAAACTACCAATTACCAATCACCAATATATCTGTATGTATGCTTGATAACCGCTTCTAGATTTTTTAAGCACAATAGAAATAGAAGGGTATTTCAAAAACCTCTGAGAGTGCTTGGTAAGGGATAAATGATTGGTTCAGTCAGTAAGATCGGCTCCCAAAGAACAAGCCTAGAACAGAAGCAAATTTTTACTTTCACATGCTCCAGACATTTGTCTGCTAGAGGCTGAAATAATGAAGTTGAATTTACTAAAACCAAAACCTACTTTTTGGGTTAGTTTATTAGGTTCTGTCGTTTTTCTGTTTCCTTTTCCCAGTTTAGCCTTGACTGTCCAAGAAGTTCCCAATCCCCGGCAAAATAATGGCGGTTGGGTAACTGATATGGCAGGAATTCTTACAGAACAGACAGAAACCCAAATAAATCAGATGATTTCGCAGTTAGAGGCTAAATATGGTACAGAAATGGCGGTGGTAACTGTGCCAAAAACAGCCCCTGCTGACTCTCCGAAACAATTCGCAACGGAACTTTTTAATTACTGGGGGATTGGCAAGAAAGGACAAGATAATGGCGTACTGTTTTTGATTTCAGTAGGCGATCGCCGAGTGGAAATTGAGACGGGTTACGGCGTGGAAGCGATTTTGCCCGATGCCAAGGTAGGCAACATTATTGATACCCAAATTATCCCGCGATTTAAAAAAGGAGATTTTGAAGGTGGCACGCTAGCGGGAACGAAAGCGCTGGTAGTTATTCTAGAGTCCGATCGGGCAGTTTCTGCAAACAGGGTAAAAACTCCAAATCAAGTAGCAACTCCGAACGTAGAAACATCTCAAGATGGTACTGTCCCTTGGGGATTGCTAGCAGCCGGAGGGGGAATATTGGTGCTAGTGCTAGGCGGTGCTGTTTACCTGATACGTCCTGGTAAAATTTTCATTGCACCGGAAGGACGTACGCGCATCAGTGGTGGCGATCGCATTTTTTTGTGTGCTGATTGCCAACAGCCGATGGAAAGGGAGATGGGGTGATGTTTCCCCACCTTCCTTGTCTCCCATGTCCTCTTTGTCACTTCTTCAGGCGGATATGGCAGTTATTTTGATAACTGCCACAGTGGGGATTTTACTATGTTACTGACTCAATGTTTGTGGAGCCATCAGCTTTAACCCAAGCAATTTGGGCGATGTGGCGATCGCGTGCATATTGCCGGATTGCTTCAGCGTCCCGTCTTTCCAAATCCATTTCTACCCGCACCATCTGGGTAGAGTTGCGGAGTTTTTGAGCGTAGGCAAAAGCAGCAGTGTATGCACTATTGCTTTCTGCGACAACCAACCAGTTACTAGCTGGTGTATTTTGCGGTAATTGCTGAGAAGACGAGATAGATTGGTATAAATCTTCAATAAAAAAAGTAAACCCGATTCCAGGTATATTCTCACCTTGGGGATGATACAGCCCTAAAAGTTGGTCATAACGACCACCCCGCCCTAATACTCGCGCTCCGGCTTCAGTATCACTGACTACTTCAAAAGAGATTCCAGTGTAGTAGTCAAAGGTTTGGATCAAGCTGAGGTCAAGGATGAGTGGGAAATTTTCCTGATTTTCCAGTAATTCTATTAAAGATTTGAGGTTATTTACCGCTTCTTGCTGGGGGGTATCTAAACCCAGGCTGCTGACTTTTTCCAACACATCAGCGCTGTTGCCACGCAAATCTAGAATGGTTATAGCGCGGGAGCGCAATTCTTCAGTTAGGGGTAAATTATCTATGGTAATTCGGTCGAGATGGGCGATCGCATTCCGGACTTGATTGCGGATGTTACCAGGAAACGCTTCTAACAGCGATCGGGTGATTCCCGCCTCGCCCAAAATTAAATGCCAGCGATCGAGCGAGAGTGCTTGCAAACAGTCTGCAACTAGAAGCAGCACTTCTGCATCGGCAGCTAAGCCACCACCGCCTAATAACTCTACCCCAGCTTGATAGAATTCCTGCGGTTGATTGCGTCGATAATCGGGCATGCGCTGGAAAACATTAGTATTGTAATACAGGCGTTGCGGATAAGTAACCCCTGCCATGCGAGTTACAGCCGTACGTGCAATAGACGCCGTTAGTTCCGGACGCAGACCTAATTCTTCATCTTCAGCATTTTGCAATTGAAGCACTGCTGAGCGCGGAATTGCACCCCCCGCCATCAGCGTATCCATCCGCTCTAGCGTTGAGGTGATAATTCTGTGGTATCCCCAACGGTGAAATACCTGCTGTAACCTTTCTTCTATCCAGCGTTTTTGAGCTACATCTAAGGGTAATAAATCCCTGGCTCCCGCTGGTGGTTGATAAACCATTACTTTTTCTTTCCACCAAACAAACCACCAAACAAACCGCCACCCTCAGATTTATCTGGTTGCTTAGCCGTAGTAGTTGACGTCGTCGTAGACTTCGCACTACCGGGTTTTTGCCCCGAAATCTGTTCAATTTTGCGTTTCCCCGCTAACGCTGTTTCGTCATTGGGGTCTAATTGCAGGGCGCGGTCAAAATGAACTTTTGCCATCGTGGTTCGATTTTGCCTCAAATAGACCATTCCGATCAAGCTATGGCAATGACTATTATTTGGCTGTAGTTTCAGAGCATCTCGTAATTCTACCTCCGCTGATGCGAGTTGATTTTTGGCAATCAACTCTTGGGAACGGCGGATATATTGTTGAACTACGGCTGAGTCTTCCTTCGGTGGCGCTGGAGGAGGAGGGGGTGCAGCAGCTTTATTAGCCGTCTGTGGTGTACCTGTGTTAGGTTTTGCCTGCGCTACTGGTGGCGGTGCAGCGATTGATTTACCAGCGCTCCGCATTAAGTAAACTAAATTCAACTCGCTGATTAAACCGATGATTTGCACCGCTTGCTGTAAAGAATTGTATTGAGTTTCTGCTATTTTAGCGATCGCAATTTTATAGGCGTTTTCCACATTAGGCGTAGCCGTTAGCTGTTTTGCTACATCGGTGTTTAGTTCCAGCGAAGCAGATTCTTGTACTAAGCGCTTGCCCATTTGCGACAGAACTATCATGTATTCGGTGCGATTTTTTTCTTGGGAAAGCTTTTCATAGGCTGGGTTCACCAACTTTGACAATAAATCGCTAGCTAGCTGTTTTTCAGCATTACTAGCCGCAGCACAGCTATCAGGGTGTAGATGACGGGCGATTTTCAGATAGCGTTTGCGGATTTCCTTCACATCTGCATCAACTGGAACACATAAAATTGCGTGATGGTCTATGAAATCATATTTAAAAAGTCCACGTTCTATTTTGAAAGACATAGAGCCTTTTTATACTAAACATTAAGTGATTCCTACTAGTTTACTTCGCTCTATTGGGGATCTGTCAGTAGTTATCCGATTTTGGATTTTGGATTTTAGATTAGTTTGACAGATAAAGCTGTGGGGCTTGTAATATGGAGGAATTACGGTCAGTAGTTAGTGATTGTTCCCCATTTCTCTACCTTCTTATACATCCCTGGGGTGGACATAAAGCAATACAGTTCAGATCAGACTAAAACCCTTATTTAGAAGGTGGTATAGAGACGCGAAATTTCGCGTCTCCACAGGTCTGTCTCACAAAAATTCTTAACTGAATTGTATTGCCATCCTACCTATCAGACTCTTTATCTCCCCATTTCCTACTTCCAAGCAGACAAGGGTGGAACTTGTTGCAGTTCACAACTTAGACTGTCGTGAATATAACCATTTGTTGCCAGAATCCTGCCTGACTCCAGGTTTATAGGAGTGCCATCGTATGCAGTCACTTTACCTCCGGCTTCACGTAATATAATAATGCCTGCGGCAATATCCCAAGGAGAAAGGCCTCGTTCCCAGTAGCCATCGAGACGCCCACAGGCAACGTGAGCTAAATCAACAGATGCTGCACCGCTGCGTCGTACTCCTTGGGTCAGGTGAGTGAGATGACAAAATTCTGCGTAGTTGTTGTCAGAAGTTTCACGACGGTCATAGGCAAATCCCGTTACCAGCAGACTCTTACTTAGTTCTGAAGTTTCCGAAACTTGCATAGGGCGACGGTTACGTGTTGCACCTAGGTCTTGGGCTGCACGGAATAGCTCATCGTGAAAAGGGTCATAAATAACACCTACTTGCGGAACACCGTTAATAAGCAACCCGATGGAAACAGCAAAAAATGGGTATTGATGGGCGAAGTTGGTTGTACCATCTAAAGGGTCGATTGCCCAGAGGAATTCATTTTCTTGATTTCCCAGTTTCCCAGATTCTTCTGCGAGAATGCCGTGATCGGGAAAGTGACGTGCCAAAATTTGCAATACTACTTCTTCTGAAGCTTTATCAGCAACAGTGACTAGATCGCCAGGACGTCCTTTTTCAGTAATTGCGTCTTCTACCTTGCCTAAGTAAGCTTGCAAAACTCCACCAGCAGCTAGCGCCGCTTCTGTGGCAATATCTAGAAAAATTTGTAGATTAGTCATCAGTCATTAGTCATTGGTCATTGGTCATTAGTCATTAGTCCATAGTCAATGGTCAACAGTCAACAACCAACAACCACTAACCACTAACCACTAACTACTAACCACTAACCACCAACCACTAACTACTAACTATTAACAACCAACAACCAACAACCAACAAAATTATGAGTGCTTTTCGAGTCGGAGTCGCTGGGCCTGTGGGATCGGGAAAAACTGCTTTGGTGGATGCTTTATGTAAAGCAATGCGCGATCGCTATCATATTGCAGTGGTGACGAATGATATTTATACCCAGGAAGATGCACAGTTTTTGGTGCGTTCTCAAGCCTTAACTAGCGATCGCATTTTAGGTGTAGAGACTGGTGGTTGTCCTCACACTGCTATTCGAGAAGATGCTTCCATGAATTTAGCCGCAGTTGAACAACTAGAGGCGCGTTTTCCTGATTTAGATTTAGTCTTTTTAGAAAGTGGCGGCGATAATTTAGCTGCTACTTTTAGCCCTGAATTGGTAGATTTAACAATTTACGTTATCGATGTTGCCGCTGGTGATAAAATTCCTCGCAAAGGTGGCCCCGGCATTACTAAATCTGATTTATTAGTGATTAATAAAATTGATTTAGCTCCCTATGTAGGTGCAGATTTAAGTGTAATGGAACGAGATGCCAAAAAAATGCGCGGCGATAAACCCTTTATTTTTACCAATTTAAAAACAAAAGCAGGTCTGACAGATGTGATTGAGTTTGTGACTAAAAATATTTGCTAATTTTTTGTTAGTGGTTAGTGGTTAGTGGTTAGTTGTTGGTTGTCTCCCCATCTCCCCTTCGGGGAATTAAAAATGTAAAATTAAAAATTAAAAATTTTGAATTTTGAATTTTGAATTTTTAATTGACTACTCCCCATCTCCCCATCTCCCACTTTCAATCCGTGCCAGACCAACTCCAAGTTGGGTTTCCCTTGTTAACACTTTTTTTGGTAATAGCAGGAGTGAAGCCGTTTACATCTCGTTTACCTGTCATATCCAAAATCAAAAATACCTTACCGCCATTGAATCTGATCCGCAAGTAAGAATGGGAATCATAAGTTTCGTTACCATATTTGACAATTCCACCAGCTGCCACACATTTACGGTAGGCTGGTTTGAGGTTTGCTACCCAGGTGACGCTAAACAAATCTGAGGTGGCGATCGCAAACGGCCCTGCAAAAGAGCTTAATTTTGCTTGACCATTCAGCGTGTATCCCCCTTCATAGTAAGGCGCGTGCTGTTCTGTCACCATAACTTTTTGAGGACAGTTTGCTTCGGGTGCATCTACAGATTTGAAAACGCCTAATTCTACCTGGGCTGCTTGGGCTGAAATTATTGGGAAAAAAGCAAAAATAGCTGTTCCTAAACAAAGTAAAATCCGCTTATTCTTCCTTTTAATGATGATTAATCTCTGCTTACTCATTCTAATTCAATTATTCTCAAAGCAATTAATTAGGGATGTGAGTGAATAAATTTGGCTTTATGCTAATGATAGCTTTTGCAGTTAAAGTAGAATATTTTTATTAACTCTCTTTTACTAGTTATATATGTTTGAACGAATTTTAATTTGCACAGATTTTTCTGACAGCTTACATCGTCTAGCCAATTTTGTTTCCAGTTTTGCACTTGCAGGAATAAAGCAAATTGTTTTTCTGCACGTTGTTCCCTTGTGGGAAAAAGGCATTATTCCACAAGTCGATAGTGAGAAAATAGAACAAGCTCAAACCAGATTGATAGCAGCTGTTGGCGAAAGTCCTACCGATGTAGAAGTTAAAATAGAAGTTCAATCAGGAAAGCCTGTTGAGACAATACTTAAGGTTGCCCAAACCTATGAGTCCCAATTGATTGTACTGGGTTCTCAAAGTCGCAGCTTACTCACGGAAAAACTAGTGGGTAGTACGATGGCTGACTTATCTCGCCGAACAATGATTCCTCTACTGGTACTGCGTCCTCAATTAATCTCAGCTTATACTTGTGAGGAATTAACACTCCGTTGTCAGCACCTTTTGCGCTGTTTGCTACTTCCCTACAACGATAGTCAAGCAGCAAATTATTTGGTGCAACAGATCAAGCACCTAGCTCAACAACAGTCTGGTAGACTTCTCCAACAGTGTAGGCTTTGCTGGGTTTTAGAAAATATTGGTCGTCGAGAAATACCAAGGAAAATCCTACCACAGCAGGCTCAGCAAACCCTATCTCAGATTAAAGCTGATTTGGAAGGGGTAAATTTACAAGTGGAGACAGAAGTTCGGGAAGGCTATCCTGTCAGCCAGATTTTAGAGACGGCTGCAATGGCTGATATTAGTGCGATCGCCGTGTCTTCTGAAACGATAGGTAAACCCCAAGAATGGTTGGTTTCTAGTTTTGCGGCGGAATTATTGCGTCATAGCTGGTATCCCGTACTCTTTTTTCCACCCGAACGTGGCTAAACCTGAGAAGGTGGCCAAGCTTGCTATTTAACCGATCGCATTCGTCAGATTGTTCTGTCTTTACGCAACTTCTCCCGCTTGGATGAAGCCGACATGAAAGCGGTTGATATCCATGAAGGTATTGATAATACTTTACTACTGCTACAAAATCGCCTCAAAGCGAAGCCAGAACATCAGGAAATTCAGATCATTAAAGAGTACGGCGACTTGCCATTGGTAGATTGCTATGCCGGACAGCTCAATCAGGTGTTTATGAATCTGTTGGCAAATGCGATTGATGCTTTAGAAGAGTCAATAGTCAAAAATCCCGAACTATTGACTATGGACTATGGACTCTTGACTAAACCACAGATTCACATTCGCACTGAAATTCAAGACAATTTCGTGTTTATCCGTATTGCCGACAATGGTTCTGGTATGACGGAGGAAGTACGGCAAAAGCTATTTGATCCCTTCTTCACAACTAAACCCGTAGGTAAAGATACGGGTATGGGTTTATCAATTAGCTACAAGATTATTGTTGAAAAACACATGGGCAAACTTCAGTGTATTTCAGCACCTGGGAAAGGAGCCGAGTTTGTAGTTGCTATTCCGTTGAAACAGCTAGAATATTAAACAATCCGCCCATCCATAAGCAGTTAATCCGTTATTTACATCTAAAAACACAGAGAATGGAATAGGCTGAAAATCATAGAATCTATGTAAAATAAAGCCTTTTCTACCTAAAAGTCATAATTCCAGATGGCATAAGGGTTTTGTCCCTTCATATACATTGTTCAGATCAAGCTAGACCAAATTTGTACAGGATTTTACATAGTTGAAAGTATTATATTTTTCTCGTGTGTAATCACTGAGTACGCAAAAACTTAACTTGTTTTACGTAAATTTAATTAAAGCTTAGTCAAAAATTAACATATTGGCTGTTAACCTATTATTAATTCACTTTTTGCTGCAACATTTGAACCCTCCAGAATCTGTGGTTTACAGAGTTTGGGGGGATTCTTTTTTAAGAGGAGAAAGGGGAAAGAGAAAAAACCCTTGCCCCTTAACCTTTTCCCTTTCCCCTTCTAAATTTGGTAAGCTAGCGAAAGCTTATGGATTGCGATCGCCAAGTGTTTCCGTTAAATCAATGGTTGCGGGCAAGATGCCCACACCACAAAACCTAAAAAATATCACCTACTCCCGGGTTATCCATCTGAGTCATGTGATTGACACTGATATTCCTCATTGGCAAGGCGATCCTCCTGTAGAATTTGAAACAGTAGCAAAACTAGAAAAAGATGGCTATTATCTGCGGCGCTTTTCCTTGGGAGAACATAGCGCTACCCATATTAACGCCCCGATCGGTTTTTACAATTCTGGTGTCGCAATTGACCAATATCCCGCCGAGTCGCTAGTTTTACCTGCGGTAGTAATTGATATCCGGGAACAAGTAGCAAACAATCCAGATTATGCCCTCACTGTTGCCGATATTCTGGCGTGGGAGGAGCAAAACGGGGAGATTTCCACGGATAATATTGTATTGTTGTATACAGGTTGGCAAGAAAAATGGAGCGATCGCACTGCATTTATGAACCAGGATAATCAAGGAAGTATGCATTTTCCTGGATTTGGCAGCGATGCAACTCAGTTTCTACTCAATAAACGTCAAATAGCTGGAGTTGGAATTGATACTCACGGTGTAGATTGTGGGCAAGATACGACTTTTGCCACCAACCGCTTGGTTTTAGAGAAACCGCGTATTGTTCTAGAGAATCTCACTAATTTGGATCAACTACCACCCAAAGGAACTACCCTGGCGATCGGGGTTTTGAGATTGCGTGGTGGTTCTGGTTCTCCTGCTGGGGTGTTGGCGTTAATCTAGTCGCTATCAGGGAGATGGGGAGATGGGGGAGTGAGGGAGTGGGAGAGTGGGGGCTAGGGGCCCCCTCTGGGGTTGGGGGCTGTGGGAGAATAACCACTAACTACTAACCGCAGCTACTTTCATAAAAAAACGTAAAGACGCTCTTGTTCAGTCTTTGCGTAATATTATTTATTGCCGTGTAGGATGAAAACAAAAGCCTGTAATATCATATTCGGTTGAAGACCGATAGTTAGGACTGACGCAGGGACACCGGGACGCGGAGAGATTTTAAATCCAATAAATTGTTTTGTGGTGCGGGCATCCTGCCCGCCTATGAGGACGGGCTTCTAGCCCGTCCCACAAGATTTTTCTAATGCACAAAATTAGCTGTGTCGCGCCACTACAATATCAATCAGGTCGTCAGTAATTCTGCGGGTAAGCGCTTGAAGGAAAGGCGCTCATTCTCAATATCTACAAAGATGGTATCGCCATCGTTAAATTCGCCCCGCAGGATAGCTTTAGCGATTGGTGTTTCTAACTCCCGTTGAATAGCTCGCTTCAGCGGACGTGCACCAAAAACTGGGTCATATCCTACTTCAGCTAAAAAGTCAAGAGCCGCATCCGAGAGTTTGAGAGACATTTTGCGATCGCCCAATCTTTGCCGCAATCTTTCGACTTGCAACTGCACAATTTCGCGCAATTGGTCTTTTTGCAAGCTGTGGAAGATGATGAGTTCGTCAATGCGGTTGAGGAACTCCGGACGGAAGCTATTTCGCATCGCCTCCATTACTCGATGGCGCATTTCGTCATACCTGGCTTCATCTCCCGCCACATCAAGGATAAACTGCGAACCGATGTTGCTGGTCATGATAATAATCGTGTTCTTGAAATCGACCGTATGACCTTGAGCATCGGTGACACGTCCATCATCAAGAATTTGCAGCAAGATGTTGAACACTTCCGGGTGTGCTTTTTCGATTTCGTCGAAGAGAATCACCGCATAGGGACGACGGCGAATTGATTCGGTCAACTGTCCGCCTTCTTCGTAACCTACATATCCCGGAGGCGCACCAATTAAACGAGAAACAGCGTGTTTCTCCATGTACTCGGACATATCAATCCGTACTAGCGCTTCTTCGGTGTCAAACAGGTATGCAGCCAAGGCTTTCGCTAATTCGGTCTTACCTACACCCGTTGGGCCGAGGAAAATAAAGCTAGCAATGGGACGATTTGGATCTGCTAAACCAGCACGCGATCGCTGAATGGCGTCAGCAACGGCTGTAACTGCTTCTTCTTGTCCAACGACGCGGCGATGCAGTTCATCTTCCAAGTGCAGCAGTTTCTCTTTCTCAGATTCCACCAACTTGCTGATGGGAATACCCGTCCACTTGGAAATTACTTCTGCAATGTCAGACTCGGTGACTTCCTCCCGTAACAGAGATTTGCCAGTGCGTTGAGTTTGAGCTAACTCAGATTCTGCGGTTTCTAATTTGCGGTGCAAATCGGTTAATTTGCCGTATTTTAACTCCGCAGCGCGGTTGAGGTCGTAATCGCGTTCGGCTTGTTGAATTTCTAAGTTAACGCGGTCTATTTCTTCTTTGACAGACTGGATTTTAGTGATAATGTCTTTTTCAGACTGCCATTGAGCATTCAACGCCCTTTGTTCTTCTTTGAGATCCGCAAGTTCTTTTTCTAGTTTTTCCAGACGTTCTCGAGAAGCTGCATTGCTTTCTTTTTGCAGCGATAGCTTCTCCATTTCTAATTGCAGAATCTTGCGATCGATTTCGTCAAGTTCTTCTGGTTTGGAGGTAATCTCCATTTTCAGTCTCGCCGCTGCTTCGTCTACCAAGTCAATGGCTTTGTCTGGTAAGAAGCGGTCAGAAATATATCGACTTGACAATGTCGCCGCCGCCACTAAAGCATTATCGGAAATTTTCACCCCGTGGTGCAGTTCATACCGCTCTTTCAACCCGCGCAGAATCGAGATAGTATCTTCTACACTCGGCTGGTCTACATAAACTTGCTGGAAGCGTCTTTCTAGAGCGGCATCTTTTTCAATATACTTGCGGTACTCATCTAAGGTTGTCGCACCGATACAGCGTAATTCACCCCGCGCCAACATTGGTTTGAGCAAGTTACTAGCATCCATTGCGCCTTGGGTTGCACCCGCACCAACAACGGTGTGAATTTCATCAATAAACAGAATTATATTGCCGCCGGACTCGGTAACTTCTTTTAATACTGCTTTCAGGCGTTCTTCAAATTCACCCCGGAATTTTGCCCCCGCAATCAAAGCACCCATGTCCAAAGCCATCAGTTTGCGGTCTTTAAGGGACTGGGGTACATCACCAGCAACGATGCGCTGGGCTAAACCTTCGACAATTGCAGTTTTACCTACACCCGGTTCCCCAATCAACACGGGGTTATTCTTGGTACGGCGAGAGAGAATTTGAATAGTACGGCGAATTTCATCATCGCGTCCGATCACCGGATCAAGTTTACCTTGACGGGCAGCTTCGGTGAGGTCACGCCCATATTTCTCCAGTGCTTGGTATTTGCCTTCTGGATTTTGGTCGGTCACTTTCTGGCTCCCTCGAACTTGTTTAATAGTATCCTTTAATTTTCTTTCGTCTAATCCAAATTCTTGGAATAAACTTTTACCAAAGCGGTCATCTTTGGCGTAAGCAAGTAATAGGTGTTCAATTGAGATGTACTCGTCACCAAACTCCTTACGATAACCTTCAGCTCGGTCTAGAAGTGAATCCAAGCTGCGTCCCAAGTATACGGAACTAATACTACCAGAAACTTTTGGCTGACGTTGAATAAATTGGTCAGTGCGATCGCGCAGTTTTTGCAGATTCACACCAGCTTTCGTCAAAATCGGCCCTGCTAGGCCTTCCTGTTCTAACAACGCTTTCATCAGGTGTTCGCTTTCGATTTGCTGATGCTGGTTTTGTTTGGCAATATCAGGAGTATGCGCGATCGCTTCCCACGCTTTTTCTGTAAATTGGTTTGGATTAGTTGGTTGCATAGGCTTTTTGAGGAACGAACTACAACACGCGCAAATATAAGTTTTGTTCTTATATGGTCATTGTAAAAAGAGGTGGGTAACTAGCTGGATCGGTCTTCACGTCTTTTTAAAGTAGTATTACCGTCTGTTTGCCGGGAGATGAACAGACGCGGTGACGCGGAGATAAACTTGAGTGATTTATTAATAATTAATATTTTATGGAGCAATCAAAACCACATCACCCACTTTAATCGTTGTTAAAGCTTCTTGGATTTTAGGCATAATATCAAGTCCGGATAATCAATTTATGTTCCTACTGCGATGCTCCGAAGGAGCGGTCTTTGACCATCGCAACTATTAGGTAATACCCCAATTACCCTTACGGGTACTCTGCGAGAAACGGACATGATATTAGTTCTTCGGCAAGCATGTAATTAACACAAAGGGTGGGTTACTGACCCACCCTACATAATTATTGACAAATTGCGATCGCTCTACAACTTAGTTCCACACTCAGGACAGAAGTTGTTATTGGGAAGATTTTTAGCTCCGCAGTTACTGCAATAAACAGGTTCGACATCAGTTTTTGGTAGCTGTTTGGGTAAGCCGATCATCTGAGCGTTGCTCTTTCCTGGGGCTACCATTGGGTAGCAGTTCTCATCTTTGGTGACGTGAGCATCGATAATTACCGGGCCATCATGAGCTAACATTTCGGCGATCGCGTCTTTAAGTTCTTCCCGGCTCTTAACCACTATGCCCTTAATACCGTAAGCTTTACAAAGCAACTCAAGATCTGGCATCCCAACTTCCATATTCGAGCATGAGTAACGCTCTCCGTGGAAGGCTTGCTGCCACTGACGCACCATTCCCTGCCAGCCATTATTGACAATCACAGTCTTGACATTTATGCCATACTGTGCAAGCGTCCCAAGCTCTTGCAAACACATCTGGAAGCTAGCATCACCGCTGATACAGATAACTTCTGCATTCGGGAATGCCACTTTCGCACCCATAGCAGCAGGCAAACCAAAGCCCATCGTTCCCAAGCCACCACTAGAAATCCAGCGTCTTGGCCCTGCCTTAAGAAATTGGGCTGACCACATCTGGTGTTGACCCACATCGGTTGTATAGTAGGCGTGGGGTGCTTGGCGGCCGACTTCTGCAATCACCTCTTGTGGTGACATACTATCGGGATACTGTGGCACTACCAACGGATACTCTTCTTTCCAGCGGTTGATTAATCTCAACCACTCTTGAGTTTGGTTGGGCGTACTCTTAATACCTAGTTCTTGGCATCGACGCAAGATGTCTTGCAACACGTTCTTGACATCGCCGACGATGGGTACTTCGGGAACGCGGTTTTTACCAACTTCTGCGGGATCGATGTCAATGTGAATGACTTGAGCACGGGAAGCGAATTCGTCTAACTTGCCAGTAACACGGTCATCAAATCTAGCACCAACACAAATGAGTAAGTCACAGTCGGTGACAGCAAAGTTGGCGTAGGCGGTGCCGTGCATTCCCAACATTCCCACCGAGAGAGGATGATGTTCGTCAAATGCACCCAAACCCATCAATGTTGTGGTGACGGGAATATTAAATAATTCAGCTAGTTCTTGAATTTCTGCGTAAGCATTAGAGGCGATCGCACCTCCACCCACATACAGCAAAGGACGGCGACTTTGGCGAATTAATTGAATCGCTGCGTTAATTTGCCGTGGATTTCCCTTGACAGTGGGGCGATATCCTGGTAATCTCACCGAACCTGGTTCTACAGGCACATAGTCAAATTCTTCAAAAGCTACATCCTTGGGGACATCGATTAAAACTGGCCCTGGTCGTCCCGTACTGGCAATGTGGAAGGCTTCGGCAACAATTCGCGCCATGTCTCTGGGATCGCGCACTACGTAGGAGTGCTTGACTATCGGCAGCGTAATTCCATAAATATCAGTTTCTTGAAACGCATCCGTACCAATCATTTTCCGGGGCACTTGTCCCGTGACAATCACCATCGGGATCGAGTCCATGTAGGCGGTGGCAATACCTGTCACCAAGTTAGTGGCCCCTGGCCCAGAAGTACCAAAACATACTCCCACTTTCCCTGTAGCACGAGCATAACCATCAGCAGCATGAGCTGCGCCTTGTTCGTGCCTTACCAGGATGTGCTTAATACCACCAGTAGCTTGCTCAAAATAAAGTTCATCATAAATTGGCAGAATCGCACCACCAGGATAACCAAAAATACATTCGACGCCGTGGCGTTTGAGACTGTCAAGTAACGCAAAACCACCAGATGCACGTCTGGGCGTCACGACTGGCGATAGAGAAACATTAGACTGGGTTTGATTTTCAGTTTGTGGGGCATTTATTGAGGAACGCGATCGCACAGTCAAACCTCACGTATAAGCTAAGATAACGCAAAAATTCTGTAGTTAAGTTTTCATTTTAATTTAAAACTCTCATCATTCATTGAAATTATTAGCTATTCCTGACATAAGGCAGGCATATGAAAGAAAATCCTACTCCTCTTGTCTAAGGAATTTCGCGGGGATTGGGAATAAGTAAAAATTTATGAATGCTGAATGCTGAAAATTTCATAATTCATAATTCATAATTCATAATTTTTATGCCCTTTGCCCTATTTGCTTGTAAGGTAATTCCGAATTCTAAACTGTCAATTCCGAATTGGGTTGATGCTTCTCAGTCCTGGGATACCGGGGACGACATGGTGTTCCCCAACATACTTGCCCAGAAGGTATATCGCTAAAAACACTGCTGCGCGCACCAATTACGGCGTTTGCCCCAATTTTTACTCCTGCCCCAATGAAGCAATCAGCAGCCACCCATACCCCATCATTAACACAGATACTTGCTGTTTTCAATCCGAAAGCCGAGTCATACATGTCATGACTACCAGTACACAAATAACTTTTCTGTGAAATTACGCAGTGTTCACCGATATGGATGTAGTCTAAACTGTATAAAACCACATCATCCCCTATCCAACTGTAATCACCGATAGTAATTTTCCAAGGGTAGGTGAAACGAGCTGTAGGTCGAATTAGTACACCTTTACCGATCTGAGCGCCAAACCAGCGTAACAAGGCACAACGCAGACTGTTTAACGGATGAGGAGTGAGAGGAAAAGCGATCGCCTGCACAAACCACCACAGCAAAACATACCAGCCAGGACGTCCACGATCAAACCAGGATTGGTCATATTTGCGTAAATCTATAAATGGTTGGTCATTAGTCATTAGTCAAGAGTCAATAGTTAGTGGTTAGTGGTTAGTAGTTAGTGGTTAGTGGCGTAACAAGTCACGCATTCACGCATTCACGCATTCAAAAAGATTCTTAGTTTTGAATTTTGAATTTTGAATTTTGAATTTTGAATTATTTTCTCCCCCACTCTCCCACTCTCCCACTCCCTCACTCCTAGCTAACTGTCTGCCTAACTTCTTGAGGAAGAGATGATTGTGTTGCTATAGGGGTAGATTTAGTATTGAGCTTACCGCCGCAGTGGCGTAACTCGTAAAGTTTCACACCTATTTGATACTCATATTGGCTGAGAAGCCGCCCATAAATATATCCAGCCCTACCATCTAAAAAACCACGCTGGATAATGTAGAACAAAATAAATCGCAAAAATGGTTTAAATGGTAGCCGCACCCAAATCTGTTTCAAAAAGCGTTTGCGTTGTACTGCATCACCAAATAGTTTCGCGCCAATAGTTCCGCTGTCGTGGTTAGCTGTGAGTAAATTGTAGTAAACACGGGCTTCCCAATTAGAATAACGATTATGTCTTTCTAACCAGTGAAACAAATCACGAAAATCTTCATGAAGCATGTCATTTTTCAGATATCCTACTTTCCCATCTAAGATGACATGTTCGTGAACTTCGTTATCACCCGTATTGGGAATATCTTCTGTGTTGAGGTTTTCGTAGCGCCCTTTTTTATGCTTAAATAAACGCAAGTTCCAATCAGGATATTTGCCGCCGTGGCGAATCCATTTACCTAAGAAAAATACGCGACGGTTAAGGTAGTAACCATTGTATTCTGGATTTTCAATTGCTTGGGCAATTTCCTCCCACAATTCGGGGGTGATACGCTCATCGCAATCAACTATTAGAACCCACTCATTGCGAAAAGGTAAATTTTCTAAAGACCAATTTTTCTTTTTTGGCCAGCGCCCGTTGAAATGAAATTGCACGACATTTGCACCGTAATTTTTAATAATTTCGACACTTTTGTCGCTACTTTGCGAGTCTACCACAAATATTTCGTCTGCTCTTTGCACGCTAGCAAGGCAGGCTGGCAAGTTTGCTTCTTCGTTTTTTGCTGGGATTAGTACAGAAACTGGTATTTTAGATAAAGACATATATGTTTTTGTTAGTGGTTAGTGGTTAGTGGTTAGTGGTTGATGGTTGGTGGTTAGTGGCTGGTTTTATCTCATCAATAATGCCTACTAACTACTAACTACTAACTTGTTTATTTTGTTTTGATGAAGTTAGAAGACCCGCAATAGCGGCATTCAAATAACCAATCTGACCATAGGCATATACAAATTTGTCAAATCTTTCTGCGGGATCGGCAAAATATTGTATTGCCTTATATAAACCACGTAAAAATCGTTTGCTACCGCGTCGCAATTGACCAACACCAGCTGTGCCTGCTAGTTGTTCTCGATAACACTCACTAATACCTTGCCACCAGCCTCTATTTAAAAACCAGGAACGCTTCAAGCGTTCGGGATCAACATTATGAAGCACGTGGGCGTCAGGAAGATAAGCGACTTGCCAACCCCGTTGGAGAGCAAGTTCGGTCATTTGCAGTTCTTCGTTAGATAATAGTTTTTTACCTACACGACCAAGGTGAGGATCAAAACCGCCAATTTCTTCTAGGAAACTGCGGCGGATAGAGTAATTTAAGCCTCTGGGGGTTAAACCAGGTTTGTCGATGTAGACTATGGTGTTGCCTAAGTCGTATGCGCCCAAATTAGTGGCTAATCCTCTCGATAGCCACTGTGGTGCTTGCATTCCCTCAGGCCATAACAAGCTTACTTTGCCACCAGCGATCGCTAATTTCGGGTGATTTTGATAGGCAGTGTACAAAACTTGCAGCCAACTCTCGCTCGCTACCGCATCATCATCAAGGTATGCTAATATTTCACCGCTGGCAAATTGAGCACCTGTATTGCGGGCGACAGATAGACCAACAACAGGTTCAAAAATATACTTAAGGCGGGGGTTACTAGCCCTTTCTTCTACAACAGCACGGGTGCGATCGCTAGAGGCATTATCCACCACTACCACTTCAAAGCCAGCGGCAAAATTCTGCGACAGAAGGCTATCTATGGCAGAACCTAAATAGGTATCTCGATTGTGAGTACAAATGATGGCAGAGATTTGCGTGTCTGGCATAGAGAATTTAAGATTTTGGATTTAAGATTTTGGATAATGTTAGTTGTTGGTAGTTGGTTGTTGCTTGTTCCAACCAACAAACAACAAACAACAACTACTGACAAAATCCAAAGGACACTGCTCTGGAGCTAATCTATACCAAAAAATCCTGACTCACCACCGAGTTTTTTCGGAAATCATCTTAAAATCTTCACGCAAAATGGCCGTTGCGAAATTCGCCACCCTAGAGCATCGATTCAGTGTTTATGAATTCTTAGTGCAGTAAGACCAGGGAAATGGGGAAAGACACCCTTCGGGAAGTCAAAAGTATCAAGTCAAAAGTCACGCGTTAGAATCTTTACTTTTGACTTTTGACTTTTGACTTTTGACTTGTTTTGTCTCCTGCCAATCGTATAACAGCCTTCTTTACTGGCATTGAATGTGACCGTGTAAAACCACTAAAGTTTCAGCCAATTGTGTGAGACGAGTTTCTAAGTATTGCTTGCGTGCTAACAATTGGCGTAATTTTTGGTAGCGGGCGATCGCCATACTGACGCTGGCAACCTGATCGGGTGGACAGGGACGTGACCAGACTGTACCAGAAGCATCCAAACCACACAAACGGTAGCCGGCACAGGATGATTGATAAGATATTTTTTCTTGTTGAGCGCAAATTTCTTCTACATAGTCCATCAAGCGATCGACTTCTGCATGGCGTAGTGTGGCGTTTCCTGTCGGTTCTTCGCCTGTGTAAGACTCTAACCAACCATTAACAATAGGTCCTTCTAAATAAAGGTCTTGTATTTGCCGCACGATTTTTTGCAATTCTGCTTGCCAACCAGCAACGATTTCCTGTATTTCTTCCAACAGGTTCATTGCTAATGCCGGATTAGGCCCATTGCGATGACTGGTAAAGCTAGGTGTTTTGAATTTGGGGAGGCTTGGCGTTTTGCAGGCGTTCTCTTCTACCGAAAAGGTTTGCACGGTTGTTTGATGAGGCTCTAGATACTCTTCTTGTTGCTGAGTATGCTCATTCTGGGACGAGATATTATTATTAGCTGCCTGTTCTGATACACCAGTGCTGATCCGAAACGATAAAGACTGCTTGCTTGTATCTTCTGATTCAGCGGCAGCAGTACCGCGATTTCCTAAATCGTGCAGTGTAGCCTCAATACGTTTTAAACCTGCTTTCATAAGGATATCTCTAGCTTTGCTGTGACTTGTGGTATTTAATGATGCTGATTCGTCTGTTGGGATTTTTGACTTTTCCCAAAATTGCATAAAAGATGCTGAGTGTTAATTTTATCTCTTAAAAGTTAATTGGGGTCAAAAATCTCATCCTGAATGTGAAAAATTATGGTATCTAAGTTACAACCCTAGTTAATTAAAGATACTAACTAAACTGCTTAGAGTAAAGTCACAAAGAAGAAAACAAAAGACAAAAGGCAGAGTCAGGAGGAACACCCCACAAACTCGCCGCTTCGCGTGAATTTGTGGAAACCCCGGCAGGAAGCAAAAGGCAGGAGGATAAAGTTTAATGAATAAAATCATTTTGGTAACTGGGCCTGCACGTTCTGGTAAAAGTGAATGGGCAGAAGCTTTGGCAGTGCAGTCACAAAAAGCAGTGATTTACGTGGCAACAGCAACTTGTAACGATGCAGATCATGAGTGGCAACAACGCATTCAAAAACATCAACAACGCCGTCCTCAAAACTGGGTAACACTGGAAGTGCCTGTGGAATTATCTGCTACCCTTGCTGAAGCGAAACCAAACACCTGTATTTTGATTGATTCTTTAGGAACTTGGGTAGCTAATCTCCTCTCTCAGGAGGAAGCAATCTGGGAAAAGACTGTGCAAGAGTTATTAGAGACAGTGGAATTAGTCGCAGCCGATATGATTTTTGTTGCCGAAGAAACAGGATGGGGTGTGGTGCCAGCTTATCCTATCGGTCGTACTTTTCGCGATCGCTTGGGTGCTTTGGTGCGTCAGTTGAGTGCAATCTCTGCATTAGTCTATTTAGTTACTGGTGGTCACGTTCTCAATCTGAGTCTGCTTGGTTCCCCATTGCCAACCTGGGGAAGAGAGGGGGAGATAGGGAGATAGGGAGATGGGGAATTGGGCATTGGGCATTGAGCATTGGTTTTCTTACCGATACCCATTGCCCCTTGCCCACCAACCACCAACCACCAACCACCAACAAATAACTATTGACCAATGACCAATGACTAATGACTATTGACTATTCTTAATTATTTATTCCGAATTCGCGAGCCACAATCCAAAATCTAAACTATAAGATTGAGAGTATGGCATCTCAAAAAGAAGTAAAACGATATCTCGCTTACTGGTTTCAGTTAGGAAAAAGGGTAATAGTTGGCAATAGTGCAGAAGCATTGTTGCCTAAGTCTGTCATAGTAGGCGATCGCTACAGCGACGAGTTTGAGGAATGCTGGCGAAAGATTACCTCGCAAAATTCAGGCGATTGTTACTTAGAAGGTACACACGAAACTATCGCTGAACTCTTAACACCCAGTTGGGAGATGTTCCCCTGTGCCCGTTGTACTATGCCAGTACCAGTGCGAAATGTAGGTATGCCAGCTGAGTTATGCCCATGCAACGATCTATCCGGCTGGCCTAATATGGAAGTACCGCTGCCGCGAAATCCTGTTAGCAGTCAAGGGCAACTGAAGACGATTCGCGATCGACTTCTAGAGAATGAGCATTCATCTAATGGTTGATTCTTAATTTGTTAAATGTAAACAATCTAGAGTACTTTATGTTGAGCAATACACGTAGCGTGGTGTTATGCTTTTTCTGGGTGGATTAGAGATAGCATAATATACAGCTACGAAAGTCTTATATTTTATTTGATTGATTAACTGAAGCATTCATAACAATTGATCGTAATCTCTATTTTGAGAGCCTGTCCAAATAAATCCAGTTTCTTGTAGAAACTGGATTTTTTATTGGTCTACGAGAATAATCCCAAGTTGATTGGATTTAAATGTATTTTTCGGAAATGACACTAGCATTATCCTGCAATTTGTGATTCTCAACCTGGCAATTAAGTTTGCACGAATTTCTAATGCTATATCTATTGGCGACCGTATATCGTAATAAACAAGCAAAGAGTTGAATCGCCAAACAAAGGGCAATCAACTAAAGCCTCAAAATTAACACCAAGATTACAACCAAGGAGTTTTCAACTATGTCTAACGAAATTTTCGCATCTGATATGTTCGTTGATGTAACCGAAGAACAACAGCAGATGGTTGCTGGTGGTGGCGACTATGACTACGGAAAGTATTTCCCAGGATTTAAGGAAGTTGCAAGGTCTGACTTCTCTCAAGCATTCAAGAGCTTTACCTTAAAGACTGCCACATTTGCCGATGCTAAAGGTGCAGGCACAATGAAGGAATTGAGCACTGAACAAGCGAAAGTTGATGCCTCTGCTCTAGAAAAAATTCACATTTACCCCTGGCATTACTAAAAAATTACAATTAGGCAATTAAGTTGTGCATTAATTGCCTAATCCGGATTCCAGAAAGTTTTCCTCCCTTTGATTATACAACAACTGAACGCTTTTGAACGCTCTAGTTTGGTGTGTGTGATAAGGCTTAATAATTTATGACTCTGGAATCCTCAATTTCGTCCTGCATCTTTGCTATATAGGTTTTTTCTATAGTTCAGTCAGCTATCAGCTAATCGGGTAATTGCATAGATGCGATGGTTATTCATCAAATCTCTATCCCTTACAGCTGGTAGCTGACTGCATATAGAAAATAAAAATTAGTTAGCGGTACTAAATCAGGGAATCCTAATAACGCCAAAAATTGCTTGAATACTTAATTTTGCTGTCAAATTTCTAAAATTACTTTGATTTCAAAAGAGGTGATACTGTGGCTGATGAT
This sequence comes from Fischerella sp., assembly GCF_013388695.1. Lineage (NCBI taxonomy): Bacteria > Bacillati > Cyanobacteriota > Cyanophyceae > Nostocales > Hapalosiphonaceae > Fischerella > Fischerella sp. The sequence continues at coordinate 32,998 of NZ_JACAEU010000009.1, read as the reverse complement.
AACAAATTGACACAATCCGATTTATTTACGGAGTTATCTGAGTCAGAACAGGAAACCGTATCAGGAGGATTTGATTTTGTCATTCAAAGGCATGATATAAACTCTTTTGCAAGTAATGAATTCAACGTAGATGAAAATCAACGTAGTATTTCTTCCAAGCAAACATCTGCATATAACTCTTCGCTAATTAGTTTTGGATTTAATATGAATTCGGTATTTGGAGATAGTATGCGTAGGATGCGTGAATATGGTTTCAGCCCCTTAAGTTTCATTCGTAGAATAATTTTTTACTTATTTTATTAGACGTAAAAATAAATATCAAAAACAGGCAAACAGAATTGATAATACCTCCGGATTCTGGGTCTCAATGTTTGGGGTGAATTACTAATGAAATACAAAGTTATTCGACAGCATAGTGAAGAAGACTGTGGGGCTGCTTGCCTGGCTTCCATTTCTAAATATTATGGACGTAGTTTTACTCTCAATCACATTCGTGAAGCGGTAGGTACTGGACAGTTTGGAACCTCTTTATTGGGATTAAAGCGAGGTGCAGAAACACTAGGGTTTAATGCTCGCCCAGTGAAAACTTCACCAGAACTTTTAAGTCGAATGAAGGAAGCACCTCTACCAGCTATTATTCACTGGCAGGGGAATCATTGGGTTGTTTTATATGGTAAGCAAGGTAAAAAATGTGTAGTTGCCGATCCGGCAGTTGGCATCCGTTATCTGTCTAAAAAAGATTTAGCAGAAAATTGGACAGATTGGTTGATGCTGTTATTGCAGCCAGATCCAATTCGCTTTTATGCTCAAGAAGACGACAAGGTTGGCGGCTTTTGGCGTTTTTTCAAGCGTGTTTGGATGTTTCGCGGCATACTGGCACAAGCCTTACCTTTAAATTTAGTTTTGGGTTTGCTATCTTTAGCTTCGCCGTTTTTGCTGCAAATTCTGACTGATGATGTATTGGTGAGAGGGGATACAAGGCTGCTCACTACAGTGGCGATCGCTGTGGTCGTAATGCAATTTGTTTCCACTAGTCTTTCATTTGTACAGTCTAACTTAATTGCTCATTTTGCTCAACGTCTACAATTGGGTTTAGTCTTAGAATTTGGGCGACAAATTTTGCGATTGCCTCTTTCTTACTACGAAGCTCGTCGTAGTGGTGAAATTGTTAGCCGCTTGCGAGACATAGACCAAATTAATCAATTAGTTGCTCAAGTAATTGTCGGTTTGCCCAGCCAATTTTTTATTGCGCTGGTTTCTTTTGGTTTCATGATTTTTTATAGCTGGAAATTGACCACAGTGGCTGTAGTTGTCGCCGTGGTTATGACTCTTTCTACAATTGTCTTCCAGCCAACTTTACGAATAAAAACACGTGAATTATTAGTTCAAGAAGCAGAAGCTCAAGGCGTTTTAGTAGAAACCTTTAAAGGCGCACTTACACTCAAAACTACCACAGCAGCACCGCAATTTTGGGATGAATTTCAAAGCCGATTTGGTCGTCTTGCTACCCTCACCTTAAACACAATTCAGATCGCCATTGTCAATAGCACCTTCTCTGGCTTTATCGCTGCGATTGGTAGCGTTGCTTTGTTGTGGTTTGGTGGTAATTTGGTAATTCAACCGCAGGAAAACCTAAGTATCGGGCAACTACTAGCATTTAATGCCATGAATGCCAATTTTCTTGGCTTAATTGGTAGTGTCATTGGTTTTATAGATGAATATACTCGCGCGAGAACGGCTGTTCAGCGTCTAACAGAAGTTATAGATTCCACTCCAGAAGATAATAAAGATGCCAAGAAACAATTTGTCGCAATACCTGGAGAAGCTGACATTGTTTGTAACAATGTTAATTTTCACTACGCTGGTCGAATAGACTTACTAGAAGATTTTTCATTGACAATTCCAGGTGGTAAAGCAATTGCTTTTATTGGCAAATCTGGCTGTGGTAAAAGTACCCTTGCTAAACTAATCGCAGGTTTATATCCATTGCAATCGGGCAATATTCGGATTGGAATTTATAATCTAGATGACCTTTCTCTTGATTGTCTGCGCCAACAGGTAATTCTAGTTCCTCAAGACGCTCACTTTTGGAGCCGTTCTATTGTCGAGAATTTCCGCTTAGGAACACCCCACGTTTCATTTGAGCAAATTGTCAAAGCTTGCCAAATTGCTGAAGCTGATGAATTTATCAGTAAACTTCCTGACAAATATCAAACTGTTTTGGGTGAATTTGGTGCAAATATTTCTGGCGGACAACGTCAACGACTAGCAATAGCACGAGCTATTGTTACAGATCCAGCAGTCCTCATTTTAGATGAATCTACTGCTGGACTCGATCCAGTCAGTGAAGCACAAGTTTTAGATAGATTATTAGAGCATCGTCGTGGTAAAACGACGATTTTGATCAGCCACCGCCCTCGAGTAATTAATCGTGCTGATTGGATTGTGTATTTAGAGCAGGGCAAGTTAAAACTTCAAGGTTCTGTGGAAGAGTTAAGCTCCCTAAGTGGCGACCATTTAGACTTTTTAATTCCTTGAAGTTGGTAATGGATAGTGGTTAGTAGATAGTAGATAGTAGTAAAGAATAATAATCAGCTACTAACTATTAACCACTAACTAATAACCACTGTAAGGGCGGGTTTTGATAGATCTTTTGTGATTGAAGCCTATAAATTTGTAGCTAAACCCGCCCCTACTAACTACTAACCACTAACTACTAACTACTAACATGCTCTACACTCATAATCAAAAACTTCTTCCCTCAGTTAATACTGACGAATTTCTGCCACCAATTGGCCGTTGGACATCGTTAGCTGGTCTGTTTCTGATCGCAAATTTTGGTATAGCGATCGCTCTGGCTTCATATATCAAATACAATGTTACAGTCAGAACAAGTGCGATCGTTCGTCCAGCGGGAGATATTCGGGTAGTTCAACCAGAAATAGAAGGAACTATTAAAGGTATTTTTTTTAAAGAAAATGAAATAGTCAAACAAGGAGATATTATCGCCCGTCTTGATGATACGGAATTGCAGATCAAGCACAGCCAATTGCAAAATAGTATTCAAGAAGCCATTCTCCAATTAACTCAAATTCAAGCCCAAATTCAAACTTTAGATATTCAAATTGAGGCAGAAAAAAGACTTATTGAACGAACTGTTGTTTCTGCCCAAGCAGACTTAGCACGCAATCAACGAGACTATCAAAACGAGCAAGTCAAAACTCAAAATGAATTGCTAGCAGCCCAAGCAAATTTCCAAAAAGCTGAAGCTGGTTTAAAAAAAGCTTTAGCGGATTTAAAGTTTGCTAAACAGGATCGCGATCGCTTTCGAGAACTAGCTGAATATGGGGCAATTGGTAAGCGTGATTACGAGCAGAGAAAACTAGCTGTTGAGCAAGCATTATTAGAAGTTGAAACGGAACAAAAAGCTGTTGATATCGCTAGAGCTAATCTACAAACAGCTAGAGCAGGTCTTAATCCTAGTGCAGCAACGGTGGAGATTGCTCAAGAACGTATAGCTCAAGAACAAGCAAAAGGAGAATCAAGCCTTGCTGCTTTGCTTAGAGAGAGAAATACTTTAATTCAAAGAAAAATTGAAGTTAGAAATCAAATCCAACAATATCGAAAAGAACGACAAAAAATTCTCATCCAAATGGAAAGTAGCGTCATTCGCGCTACCAGTGATGGAATTATCCTCAAGCTAAATTTACGCAACCCAGGTCAAGTAGTGCGTCCCTCAGAACCTGTAGCAGAAATTGTGCCTTATAATGCGCCTTTAGTTGTTAAAGCCATGATTCCTGCTGCTGAAATTAAAAAAGTTGAAATTGGTCAACAAGTGCAATTACGAGTTGATGCTTGTCCCTACCCTGATTACGGTACTCTTAAAGGTGTTGTCAGTGCTATTTCTCCAGATGCGATCGCACCTGCAATCAATAATCAAGCCGCGATCGCAGCAGGTAACACTACTCCTAATGCTGGCTTCTTTGAAGCTACCATTCAACCCGAAAAACAAAGTTTTGGTGATTACAATCGTACCTGCAATATCCAAGCAGGAATGAATGCTTCTGCTGACATTATTTCTAAACAAGAAACCGCACTGCAATTCCTGCTTAGAAAAGCAAGGCTAAGTACAGATTTATAAGCAACCTCCACTCTTGCACTTCTCACGCCCTCGCTTCTCCTACTTACCCCTCTGTCTAAATGAAAAAAATAAATATTTTGTAGCTGATTCCCTGGCTTTGCCTGGGAATGTCATCGTGTATATACTTTAGATAATCTACTAATCATAAAATTTAAAACTTCGGTTATCAATTATGCAGTTTTCGGCAATAAAAACAGCTTATTCTGGCAACAATATTGTCTGTTTCAAACGATTTTTTTGGCATAAAAATGCCATATCCTACTTAATACTACTCCCTTTCACTAGGCAATTAACTAAGCTACCAATGTCCTGTGAATTACCAATTGGCTATACAAATTATAGTTCTGATTGTCTACATTATTACACTGACTTTGTTTGTCATAACATATCATAAAACCCAACAAGCATTGCAATGGTGGTCTGGTAGACAATCTCTAAAACTCTTCCTGGAAGCAGAAAAAATCCGGGACGAATTATTGCAAGAATCTTTCACAATTCGCCGCAGTTTGGAATTATTACCAGAAAATAATTTGGAACTATCGATAAACAAAACTCAAGAATGCTTAAGAAAAATTGATAATTTTCATCAATCCTTGGCGCACTTGAGCGATCGCTTATTTCCGGCGTATCTTCAAGACAGCTTACCTCTAGCAATTCAGTATTTATTAGAACCTTGGGTAACATCCTATCCCCACATATATTTTCATGTTGATCTGCCTACCTCTTGGCGACATGAACCAGCAGAACGTAGCCTGATTGTTTTAAGAACTTTAGAAGAGTTACTTAGAATTAGTTTGCCAGAGGTTTTGACCCAAATTTCAATCTACGTCAGATTAGAACAACAGGCAGATATCAGTAAGCTGATGGTGCAAATTACTTACCCTGATATTTCCACTCTTATATTTTACAAAAATTTACCTGATTTTCAATTCCTTTGTGAAGCTTTTAAATTTTTAACATCAGGTAAATGTTTTTGTCATAGTAAGAATCTGAGCGTTACTTGCTATTTCTATTGGTAGGTAATAATTACGTAAAATAGCTTATATTATATAAATATCATTAAATAATTTAAATTTTACGTTTCTATACACAAACTATTTTCTTCGTGTAGATTAATAAACGGAGCAGATAGTTATCTACTTAATTTTTGGGGTGTAAATTATGAAACAAGTTTTATCAGGAAAAGCATTGTTAAAAATTTTGGTAATTGATGACCATGAATCAGTTTTAGGTGGAACGATAGAAGTACTGCGAAAAAAATATGCAGATGCTGAATTTATTACAGCTGTCACAGCCCAGCAAGCTCTCAATCAAGTAGCGAGTATGCAGCCTGAACTTGTGGTTATGGATCTGTCTCTACCAGAGAGCCTTGGAAAAATGGCACGACCTGACACGGGTGTTAAATTACTCAGAAATTTAATGAAAAACCATCCAACTCTCAACATTGTAGTCCAAAGTGCTCATGTCAGAACATTAGTGCGGCTTAGACCTGATATTGATGTTCATAAAGGAGGTTTTACAGTTGCGGATAAAAGTCTTTCTAGTCAGGAAATGTTGACCAGAGTAGATTGGGCATTACAAGGATTAACTCATACAAAAGATATCAAGGGAATTCATTCTGGATTAGAGGTAAAACCAGAGTGGTTGAGGGTGTTAACTCTTGCATTTGAAGAGGGGTTAACAGATAAGGCAATTGCGGAGCGAATGTGTGTTGGCGAACGCATGGTGCGCCATTACTGGAGCAAGCTACAAGACGCTTTAGACGTTTATCCTGAAGATGGAAAAAATATGCGAATTCAAACGGAAATGCGAGCTAGAGAAGAAGGGTTAATTGATTAGTCATTAGTCATTAGTCATTAGTCATTAGTCATTAGTCATTAGTCATTAGTTAGTGGTTGGCGGTTGGTAGTTGGTAGTTGGTTGAAGTTAACACCAAACAACAAACACCAAACAACAAACAACAAACAACAAACAAATGCAGGCTGAATTTTGGGGAAGAGTCAAAGAGGAATTAGCCATTTGGCGTGTGGGTGGATTACCAGGTATAGCGGTGATTGGACTGGTAATAGTTACTCGTTTAAGTGGTTCCATGCAGCCTCTAGAATGGCTAACCTTTGATAATTTGCTGCGTCTGCGTCCCACCGAAACGATTGACGAACGCATTGTGGTTGTGGGAATCAATGAAGAAGATATCCGCAGTGTGGGAAAGTATCCCATACCAGACCGAGAAATTGCAGCACTGCTGAGGAAATTAAATTCTCTCGCCCCCAGAGTTATTGGTCTTGATATTATTAGAGATTTACCTGTTGAACCTGGTCATGCTGAACTTGTCGGTGCGTTTGAGGACATCAAAAATTTAATTGCTATTGAAAAAGTTTTACCTGAAGAAATCGCTCCCCCACCAGCACTACCTTCCGAACAAGTTTGTTTTGCAGACCAAATTATCGATGCTGACGGGAAATTGCGGCGTAGCTTGTTAGCAACGCCTACAAAAAGAGAATACAAGTTATCTTTGTCTATTTGTTTGGCAAAGGCTTACTTAGCTAATCAAGGTTTTAGCTTAGAAAATGGTATTCGCGACCCTGAGGCGATGAGGTTCGGCAATACTGAACTACCTCGGTTTTTACCTAACTCTGGAGGGTATGTCAGAACCGATGCTGGTGGGGTACAGGTACTACTTAATTTTCGTAGTGGTCAAGAAAGATTCAGGATTTTATCTTTAAATCAAATTAAAACTGGGAAATTTCAGCCGGAGTGGATACGCGATCGCATTGTGATTGTGGGGGTAACTGCGCCCAGCGTCAAAGATTTTATCACTACTTCCGCAGTTATATCTACTAAACCTGCCAGCGGGCGCATTTATGGAGTGGAAGTTCAAGCACACGCAGTTTCAGCGATTGTCAGTGCTGTACTTGACTCCAGACCACTTTTAAACACTTGGGCAGACGAATGGGAATACGTATGGATCGTAGGCTGGGGCCTGTTGGGAATTATTTTCGCCAGACTCACCAACTCTCCATTTCGGAATCTTTTCGCTGTTGCTACTGCCAGCACAATTTTAATAGTCGCTAGCTATTTACTTCTGTTGTTTTGGGGTTGGTGGGTGCCATTAGTGCCAGCAATGCTTGTGTTGGTGTTAAATGGTGTTGGGATGACTGCTTTATATCAATATGACCAAGCACTGCGTTCTAGAATTGAAGCTCGTCAAGCCCTGATTGAACGTACCTTTGAAACAATTCATAACGGACCCTTGCAAACTCTGGCAAAAGCATTGAAGCGGGTTCGAGAACAGGATAGGCCGTCAGAAGAATTACTGCCAGCTTTAGAAAAAGAACTGGAAAAATTGAATCATGAACTACGGGGAATATATGAATTTTTACAACGAGAACCTCTAACTCAAGATAGAAGTCTTTATTTAGGAAGTGGTCTACTGCTGAATTTGCACGATCCTATTCATACAGTGCTTTATCAAGTTTATGACCATACATTAGAGCGAGAATTTCCATGCTTTAGCACTCTCAGAGTGAAAATAGTTACATTTGATCCGATTGACGATCGCCATCTGAGTATTGAACAAAAACGCGGACTCTGCCGATTTTTAGAAGAAGCTTTGTGTAATGTTGGTAAACACGCCACTGGTGTAACCCGTCTAGAAGTAAGTTGCACTCAAAACGAAGGGTGGTACACTCTCAGAATTATTGATGACGGTTCAGGCAGCATCTCCACCCGCGAAGGTAGAGGAACACAGCAGTTTAGAAATTTAGCCAGACAACTAAAAGGAAAATTTGCGCGATCGTCTCTTTCTCCTAGAGGTACTCTTTGTGAACTGTCTTGGCCTATATCAAAATTCGGTTTTTGGTAATTTTTTTTTCTTATCTTTATCCAAAATTTAGCCATTAATAATTTACATTTTTTCATGAAAAACAAGTGAAAATACATAGATAATAATTAAAGAGACTATAAAGAAAAAATCAGCTCAATAAATAATACAAATTTTATACCTTGGGATTTTTATCTAGCATTAAATATATACATCCATAATAATAACTCAAATCAGCTATAAACCCTAGCATTTGGTTATTTGGGCTAATATTAGCAAAATGGTTAAACCAAAAATCAGTTAAAAATATATCATCTTTGCAAACAGTAAAACATGGTTTCTACTTGTAAAATCAAACTCTTAAAATAATGTGATAAATATCTAAATATATATCAACAATAAATCTACCCTTCGGTAAGGCAAATTACTAAAATTTAAAATGAATTTAGTCATTTTTAGTAATACAATTAGAGTGGATAAGTAAGTTGGCATAAATCAGCATATTTCTTGTGGCGACTGTTCGTGATTGGTAATTGTCGTTTATTGTGTATCGTTTGTTGTACCCTGCGCAAAGCTGCTAGCACACGGCAGGTGCTCATTTTGGGAACCAAAAAGACTGCACTGCCTCGTCTATGGAACAACCAACTTCAGCAACCAAGCACCAACAACCCTCTGATTTATGTTTCTTAATGCCTAGTTACTTAGTCCAATCAACCCTCTGTTGTTACTCCTACCAAGTTAAATTCTGCGCTTCTCCATGCAAGAATTTTGTTAATCACCTCAAAATACAGAGATTTAGAGACAATTATTGCCTTAGACAACCAAAATCATAGATGACATAATACTTGCGAGAGATGACTCTGGTTTTTGTCCAATTAGAGTGAAAAAAGAGGGTCAATTTATAAACATTTACTATGATTTTCTTAGTGCAATGCCAGAGGGGAAAGATGATGACTCGCCAAAAGTGGCTCTTGCACAAAATTTTTAATCCTAAGATTTTAACAATTTGTGCTTTGACCATTACGCTCTCATTAACTCAGGCGACGTTAGCCGCATATAAGCCACCCAGCGATCAAAAACCACCAAGTGGCTATACAGACTCATCAGGAATTAGAGGCAGATGCAAAACCATTGGTACTGGTTCGTTAACCCTACTTGCCCCTGTTACACACGTTGGGCAAACTACTTCAGTTCATCCCACCTTTGCTTGGTTTGTAGCCCACCACCAAAGGGTGCCGATGGAATTCTCTCTCTATGAGTTTGATAACAACGATCAACCCCACAAGCTAATTTACAAGTCACAGTTGCAGAGTTCACCAGGGATTATGAAATTATCCTTACCACAGGAGCAACCTGGTTTAAGCGTTGGTCAAAAATATTTATGGCAAGTAGAAATTTTATGTAACCGTAACCGCCCATCGCGTAATTTACTGGCAAGGACAGAAATTGAAGTTGTGGCAATGCCAGCGAGTTTAAAAGATGCACTCAATCATGAGCAAGACCGCACTCAAAGAGCTACTCTCTATGCTGAGGCTGGTATGTGGTACGATGCCCTGAGTGAAGCATTAAATCCCAGTAACACAGGAGAATTGGGAAAAGCAGCGGCTAATTTGATACAAGACCTGGCTAACTTGGAACAATCACCGAACAGTGGGGATTTATCTCAAATTGCTTTGGGTGAAAATTAATATGTTGGTGGTTAGTAGTTAGTAGATAGTAGATAGTAGATAGTAGATAGTAGATAGTAGTTAGTAGATAGTAGATAGTAGATAGTAGATAGTAGTTAGTAGATAGTAGTTAGTAGATAGTAGATAGTAGATAGTTGTTTGTTGTCCTACTAACCACTATCCACTATCCACTAACCACTATCCACTAAAGCCAATTACCCAAAACAATGAACGGTGCCCAGTAATAAGGATGAGCATATTTTTTTCCTAAAGCAATTAATTCCTGCTGTGCCCTTTGCAAAGCCTCAGCTTTACTGGCTCCCTGATTGTGCCAATATTCATAAAATTTCGTAACTAGAATGACGGTTGCTGCATCGTTAACCGACCATAAAGAAGCAAGAGTACTTTTCACGCCAGCTACTACCGCTACACTAGCTAGACCAAGAGTAGCGCGGTCATCTCCACGGGCAGTTTCACAAGCAGTCAGTGAGAGTAAATCAACTGAATTCACATTGCTAACTGCATTGTTAACAATACTATACAAGTCGTTAATCGTGAGTTTGTGATTATTGCCAGTAACGAGAAAGGTATCTTCGGGAACAATGCCAAATTCACCGTGAGTGGCGATGTGAATAATCGGATAAACAGTCTGCTGGAGTTCTGCTTGCAGGCGATCGCGGGTAAAATCTCTATCTAACAATTGTTTGCTACCAGGGATGAGCGTCAAAACTTGATTAATTTCCTGTTTGACGTTGGTTAAAGCCTGATATTCCCGACCATCTACCATCGCATCTTCAGTTAATCCTACAGCTAGCGCTCGTAACTTTTCAGGCTTGGCTTTGAATGGATCTGTCAAACTCATACTAGGAGTAGATGCGATCGCATATTTCTCGATTAAAAAGCGTTTCCCATCATGTAGTGCCGCCATTGGTACACTACGGAGAATACCATCTGGAATGAAAACCAGGGTTTTGACCTGCAATGAATCTAAATCATCTGTGAAAGGACGAACAATCCAGTCGTATAGCTTCTGTGCTTCCCGGCGATTGTAAATGATGTCACTACGTCTCTCCAGTCCGATGCGAAATTTGTTAATTTCATCTTTCAAGCTTTGACGATCAAGGTTTATCCACTTCAGTTTAACTTCGCCATTAGGAAGACAAACAATTATGGCAGTACGGTCTTCAAAGATAATTGACCAAAATACTGCTGTTAGTGTGTTAGAGCCTAATAAATTAGCTTTGGCTTGATTAACTGTTCTAAAAACAGAATCGTTACGGAAGTAATTTCGCAGTTCTGCAAGTTTTAGAGCATCAAGGCTAGCGATCGCAGAATTAAGATGACTGGATGCAGTTTCAGGATTGTCCACACTTAACTTTAGGGCTATTAACTCGCGATAAATACGTTCTAAAGTATCGCGAGGGTCAGGTTGCAAGTCTGGATTAGCAACCACAATCTGAGCATGGATATTTTCTAGGTTAGCAACTGCTTGCTCATAAGCTGCGATCGCCTCATCAACACGATTTTGTGCTCTCAAAATTCTTCCAACTTGCCAATCCCACAAATACAAGCTATCTTGAGCCTTCAATTGTTTTTCAGCAGCCTGTTGCGCTTGGTGAGTTAATTTTAGTGCTTGTTTATAATCTTGACGACACTCATAAATATGACCAAGATAACCAAAAGCAAAAGATAAGGCGCGATCGTCTTGCAAGTCTTGAGCGATGGAGACTGCCCGATTGAGTAAATCTAAAGCTTGTGATTCTCTTTGAGGTGTTGGACATTCAGTTAAGGAGAAAGTTGCTTTAGAAGGCAAAGATTGTAAAAAATGAGCTAATTGAATAGCTGCATAGACTTTTGAGGGAGAATTTGGTAAACGTTCTAGTAGTAATAAAGCTAGTTGCAATTTGGTTGTGGCTAAGTGTGATTTTTTGGTGCGATGTGCAGGCGGAATAGAAGAGATTAGTAGACGAATTTCGCTTAGTTTATCTTGGCGTTGACGCGCAATTTCCAAACTTTTTTGGAAATATTGCAAAGCTAGTAAATCATTTTCTAAAGCTTGTTTTTTCCAAATTTCAGCTTCGTCATGGTCGCCTGCATCCGCAGTTGATTTGGCACGACTATAACCGAGTTGAGCTAGATTGATGTAGGTATTTCCAAGTTTATTTAAAGCAGAAGCGTGATATGTTAAGTCGTGAATTTCTACAGCTATTTTGATACTAGATTGTAAGTCAGTAATAGCTTGCTTGTAGTTGCCTTCCAGTCGATAAGCCTCTCCTCTACTCACCAAAGCAGCCGCTTCTAAACCATCATCATTGTAAGTACGGGCAATCTGCAAAGCGCTTTGTGAAAGTAGCATTGCCTGATTGGGTTTGCCCAAACTGTTGTATGCTTGCGCTTGTTGGGTAAGCATTTGACCCACATTTAGCCACTCATGGGCTTGACGATAGTAGGCGATCGCTTCTTCCCAATAGGCGATCTCTTCCTCTGTCTTGCCTATCTCTTGATATAATCTCGTCAAGTTCTCAATTATACTCGTCTTGCTGACGTTATTGTCATTTTGTTTAGATGTATTCAAAGTTGTTTGCCAGGGAGCGATCGCATTTGTGAAATCTCCTTTTTTGTATTTTTTAATACCTTGCTCTAGTCGTTGATTAGTGTCATCAGACGAAACCAATCGGCTAGGGTTGTGGCTATTTTTTACTATTGTTTGTGCGGTTACATTTCCTCTAAATATTCTTTGCCAAGGTGATAATGGCAAATGTCCTATAAACAAGCTACAAGTAAAACTGCACACAAATAAAAATTGCAATAAGCGACCGACACTCGATGTCCGATGTCTGCTTAGCATAAGAACAATTAATGTAAATTATTACAAATATGTCTGCTCTACGTACTGATAATTTACTTTAAGTTCTGGTTAAATTACTTTTTAAATTTAACGTTTTGCTCACAAACAAAAACTTGTTATTTATGAATATTCTGTAAATAAATCATATTTAATTGCAAAGTTTTGGTATTTGTTAAAATATTTATATGTTTAAATAATAATATAAAGATTTTTTTGATGAAAGAAATTAGACTTTACTTTTGGTAAGTACGTCCACATAAATTAACCTCAGACGCTTTCAGAGCAGCTTTTTCAAACAAAAAATATTTATGTCCAACTATTGATGTCCACTTACTTAAGTACTGTAATTAAAGGCGATTGGGGATTGGCGATTAGGGATTGTGGTAGTGGTAATCAAACGAAAAATTATGGAAGGGGATTTAACCCCAAGGGGCGTAGCGTAGACACCTGGTAGACAGGCTTAGCCTGACTTATCGGCGGAGAGTGGGCGGTTTCGGTGTAGGGTAGGGTCAAAAAAGGGGCAAAGGAAGCAATTTTTCTCCCTTGTCTTTCCCCTCTCCCCTTCTCGCAGGGTAGAACTTGATGACTTTTGACATTGCACTAAGTAATTTTACTTTGCTAGCTTATTGATGTTAAAGAAGATATTTTTCTGAGTTCCGTGCCACCATATAGAATAGAGCGCCAAATTCAGTAGAGGAAGGCAGATATAAAGCTGTGCAGATAACATTCTTAGGGACGAGTTCCGGTGTACCGACGCGATCGCGCAATGTATCCAGTGTCGCTCTGAGATTACCGCAACGAGCAGAGTTGTGGTTATTTGACTGTGGCGAAGGCACTCAGCACCAACTTTTACGCAGTGACCTCAAAAGCAGTCAACTCTCCCGAATTTTTATTACCCACATGCACGGCGATCATATCTTTGGATTAATGGGTCTTCTTGCCAGTTGTGGTTTGGCAGGTAATGTCGAACGCATTGATATCTACGGCCCACCCGGATTAAACGAATACCTGCAATCAGCCTTGCGCTACTCCCATACACACTTTTCTTATCCTGTTAAAGTTCATACCAATCGTCCAGGTGTAATTTACGAAGACGATGAATTTAGCGTCACCTGCGATTTCTTGCATCACCGCGTCACTACCTTCGGCTACCGTGTAGCAGAAAAAGACCGAGCCGGACGTTTTGATATTGAAAAGGCCAAAGCCATGCAGATTCCACCCGGCCGAGTTTACGGTCAACTTAAACGTGGTGAAACCGTGACTTTACCTGATGGAAGAGTGTTTGATGGCACAGATTTTTGCGGGCCGACAGAAATTGGACGCAAGATAACCTATTGTACAGACACAATTTATAGTGACAGTGCAGTGGAATTAGCACGGGATGCAGATGTGCTAATTCACGAAGCAACCTTTGCTCACCAAGATGCAGATATGGCTTTTCAGCGGTTGCACTCCACCTCCACAATGGCAGCGCAAACAGCTTTAGCTGCTGGGGCACATCGCCTGATTATGACTCATTTTAGTCCCCGCTATGCTCCTGGAAATTCCATCGAGTTAAAAGATTTGCTTAAAGAAGCCCGTGCTATTTTCCCTCATACAGATATGGCTTATGATTTTATGACTTATGAAGTACCTAGGCGACGAGAAGTGGAATTAACCCAAACAAGTGCCTCAAAATAACGTTTGTGTTGATCTGCTGTTGTCAGAGATTCTCATAAGAAATCTCTGACGAAAAATCCTTACCAGTCTACGCGTTGTGGCCTGCCCACGAAACGCTGGATATGGCTTACCAAAATATTCAAATCCTTAAATCTCCGTTGTCCAGCAAGTCCCTGATGTTAACATCAGCATTACCGAAGGAAGGCAAGACTACTTTAGCCTTGGGACTGGCGGTGAGTGCTGCGCGAATGCATCGACGAGTACTAGTGATTGATGCCAATTTGCGGGAGCCTAGTCTACACAAAATCTTGGAACTCTCTAATGACTGGGGACTATGCCTGTTATTGGTAGATGAGGCAAATACTTTTACTCAAGATTATATCCAACCTATTCACCCTTCCATTGATGTTTTGACTGCTGGTTCTACTCCAGAAGATACGGTGAAACTGCTGAGTTCTCAGCGCATGAAAGAACTGTTGGAGTCCTTTGAGCAAACTTATGACCTAGTGTTGATAGATGCTCCTGCTATTCTTAACACGGTCGATGCCAGAATTTTAGCCACGTTTTGCGATCGCATTGTCATGGTGGCACGCATCGGTAAAGTCACCCAAGCCGATCTCATTCAAGCAACAGAGATTTTGAGCCACTTGAATGTAATTGGCATCATCGCTAATGCTACCAATAATACATAGTAGACTTCCTGCAAAAGCATCTTTTGCAAAAAGTCCAGTTTTTGGTTACTTGCCACAGACCACTAATACTAATTCTCTGTAAACTTGCACATCATAATCGGCAATAAACCACTACAGTTCAGACAAGGTCGCAAACTTGACTTGAACTGAATTCCCAATTTCCTCACATTTTCCTCATATTTAACGAGTAATATCTCAAAAATAGCCTAAAGTCTATGCTAGTTCTCTAGGTGTAGAGACGTTGCATTGCAACGTCTCTACAAATTTCATAGATGGGTAAATTATCTTATCACCAAGCTTGCAGGCTATAGCTCCAGACTTTAGCCTGCAAGCTTGGTTTGTATAGTACTGATTTAGGAGAACCATTGAAATTTAACAAAGGATGTGAAGCAGAATTTGAAAACCATGTTCTTCATCCGAACATCCAATTTACCGATGAGTCAATTGACTATCTTGCTTCCCATTACTCTTTTGTTGCAGCCTGCAAAGATACTTTTTTCCGCCTTTTTCCTGATGCTTTCGTTTTCCTTTCTAAACTTCATCGCTCCACTATTGTTAAGTTGAAGAAGTAGGGAATAGACCTAGGCGTGAAAAATAATGTAGAGACCGTAAATTTACGGTCTCTACAAGGATTTTGGGTAACGCATAATTAAATTCGGTCGATGTCTAATGAGAAATAGGGAATAAAATTACATTCCTCGCAACACCTGCCGGATGATATCTGCTGGTACTTGGTCTGTCACTGTCACTACACCGATTTGCGTTGGCAATACAAACCTAACTTTGCCTGCTTTCACCTTCTTATCTATTTTTAACGCCTCAATAATTGCTTCTATGTCTAAACCACTGGGTAACTGAGTCGGTAAACCTGCTTTTTCAATGAGGGCATCTTGCCGTTGTGTCTCTTCCTGCGTCCACATCCCCAGTTCCACAGCTATCTGTCCTGCTGCTACCATGCCAATGGCAACGGCTTCACCGTGTAGCACTTGTGTATAACCCGTCAAACTTTCCACGGCATGACCAATGGTGTGTCCGTAGTTGAGTATCGCCCGCTGTCCCGCTTCTTTTTCATCTTTGCTGACGACATCGGCTTTAGCTTGACACGAGCGAGTTAATATGCTGTCCATGAGTGAAGATCCCCCCTCGCCCCCCTTTCCAAGGGGGGTAGGAGAGTTATAGCCCTCCTTATTAAGGGGGGTTGGGGGGATCAAATATTCCATTTCATCCAGGCGCTGACTCGCTTCTAACTCGTCAAACAACTGGGCATCCCAAATGACGCCGTACTTGATCACCTCCGCCATGCCAGCACGAAACTCTCGGACGGGTAGCGTTTTCAACACTTCTGGGTCAATTAATACCAGTCGCGGTTGATTAAATGCCCCAATCAAGTTTTTGCCTTGGGGATGGTTCACGCCTGTTTTGCCACCAATTGCTGCATCTATCATCGCTAACAAGGTGGTGGGTACTTGCACAAAGTTGATCCCACGCAGCCAAGTCGCCGCTGCAAAACCCGTCATATCGCCAATGACTCCACCTCCCAAAGCTACCATCGTGGCGGAGCGTTCTAAGCGATTTTCTAGGGCTGCATCGTAGATTTTTTGTACAGATTCCAAGGTTTTGTAGTTTTCCCCATCAGGCAGGATGTAGCTAGCAACTTCAAAACCAGCGGCTTTTAGTGATGCGATCGCTCTTTCGCCATAAAATTGAAAAACATTTGGGTTAGAAACCAGCAGTACCTTCTTACCTAGCTTCAAAGTCGCCATGCGATCGCCCAGTTGATCTAAGCTACCAGGTGCGATCGCAATATCATAAGACTGCTGCGGTAGATTTACTTTGATCGCAGAAACCATCACCAACCCCTTTGCAAGCACGTGTCGGTATTCTACCGCAATGTGGGGAATGGGGAGATGGAGAGTAGTCAATTAAAAATTCAAAATTCAAAATTCAAAATTCAAAATTTTTAATTTTACATTTTTAATTCCCCGAAGGGGAGATGGGGTGATAGGGAGAATAACCACTAACTACTAACCACTAACCACTAACCAATGACTAATGACCAATGACGATTGACTAATGATTCAATAGATTTAGTAAATAATTGTGGAGAAACGTAAATGTTCGCTGTAGTATCTTATGTCGTCTTCTTGGCTATATTCTTGGGCATCGCTGTCGGTTTGCTGTTTGGTTTGCGTGCTGCCAAGATTCTTTAAAAGATAGGGAAACAGGGAGATGGGATGAACATATACTCTCCCTATCTCCCCACCATCTTATAAAGCTGTCAGCTTCTCCTGACCAACAAACGCCGGACGCATCTCTAAACCAAGTAGATCCAGCATTTCCTGGTCAGTGTTATAGCCAGGACAGGGAGTAGTGACGGTTAACATATGTCCGTCATCGCTGGAAAAAATAGAATTTGCTCCTGCTAAGAAGCATAAAGCTTGCTCAACGTGAGAAAGTTTTGCCCTGCCTGCACTCAAGCGCACATCAGAAGCTGGCATAATTATGCGTGCAGTGGCTATCATCCGCACGACATCCCAAATAGGAACATCTGGTTGACTTTCTAAGGGTGTACCTTTAACTTGGGAGAGAATGTTAATTGGTACGGATTCTGGATGCGGATGCAGGTTTGCCAGAGTGTGCAGCATCCCGATCCGGTCTTCGACACTTTCACCCAAGCCTAGGATACCGCCAGAACAGACGGTGACGTTTGTCTGCCGAACATTTTTAATTGTGTTCAAGCGATCGTCATAAGTTCTGGTAGTAATGATTGTGCTGTAATAGTCCCGTGAAGTATCCAAATTATGGTTGTAGGCGTAAAGTCCCGCCTCTTCCAAACGCTTGGCCTGTAGTTCTGTCAGCATTCCTAAAGTGCAGCATACCTCTAACCCCAATGCTGTCACTTCCTTAACCATGTCCAGCACTTGGTCAAATTGTGAGTTATCCCTTACTTCTCGCCAAGCAGCACCCATACAGACGCGACTGACACCGCTTTGTTTTGCTTGCTGAGCAATATTAACTACTGTTTCTTTATCCAAGAGTGCTTGTGGTTTGACTTCTGTTTTGTAGCGAGAAGATTGAGCGCAGTAGCTACAATCTTCTGGACAAGCTCCTGTTTTAATGGAGATGAGCTTACAAACTTGGATTTGTTTAGGGTTGTGATACTGACGATGCACGCTAGCAGCTTGATAAATTAGCTCTAGCAATGCTGTATTGTATATGGCTCTGATTTCTGCTTCTTGCCAATCGTAGCGTATTCCCACGGATGTGCCTTCCTTTTAATGAATTAAGTTACGTAGCGTACTGCCTTCCTAGGTTTACATCTGTTTTAATTTTGCTCAGAAATCAGGTTATCAAGAATTTGATCAAGGCAACTATTGTAAATTGTTAATCCTTTAAATTATCATTAGGTATTTACACTAGACTTAATTAAAGCAAAAGCACAGATGCACAGCATACGAATCTATTTGCTGCTCTGTAATGTTACTCAGAATTTGGTTTCAGCAAAGAAAGCAGCCGCTTATGAACTGGCAGGTAAAAGATGTCTGAAGTGTCTGGTAGGCAAGTCAGGGCAAAGCGATTATTTGACTTGCCAGTAGTATTTGTGAAATCAATCCGTCGTCCTAGAGGAATTTTTCTTACTTTTAGCTGTTTAGCAAGTAGTATTCTTGTCCCGATTCTGAGCAGTTGCAGTTTCCAGCCGACCAGTGTGACTCTTTCTAGCGGCCCTGCTGGTGGATATTACAACCGCATGGCTGAACAAATTAGTAATTCTACTGAGACTACAGTTGGAATAAAGATTCGCAACCTCGATTCTCGGGGTTCAGAAGAAAACTTGGAACGTTTGTTCAAACGTCAAGTTGACTTTGCTCTGGTACAGTTGGACGTTGCTAATCAGGCAATGCAACAGGGAAAAGTCCAAGCAGTGGCAGTGGTAGCAAATGAGTATGTGCAAATTATCACCATCAAAAAATCAGGATTGCAAACCTTTGCCGATATTCAGGGAAAGCGAGTAGCTGTCGGTACACCCGGTAGTGGAATTCGCTTCACTACTAGCCAACTTATCAATGCAGATAAGTTGACAATTCAAAAAGATGATTCCGACTTGAACGCAGCATTTCGGAAACTCAATGCTGGACAAGTAGATGCACTCGCTTACGTGGGAAGTTTGATCGCGAGTAAAAATATACGTCAAAATTTTGTCAATAACCCAAATTTAAAAATTCTCCCCATTGAACCAGAGTTGATCAACAACCTGACTATTCTTAACCCTGATTCCTACCAACGTGCGATTCTGCCAATTGGTACTTACACATCACGTCCACCAATTCCAGACAAACAGATACCTACTCTGTCTACAGCTACAGTTTTGGTGACTCGTCCCGATACCGATCAGGAGAAGGTAAAACAAGTAACTTGGTCAATTCTCTCTACTGCACGAACCTACTCTCAGTTTTACCCAGAACTTCAGAACGGCAAAGCTAACGAACTACTGCGAAAAGGGCTATTTTACGTACACCCCGCAGCAGAGGAAGTGTTTGAGGAAGGCGATCCCAGTGGAGTCATCATTCGTTATTGGAAAAATAATACAGACTTGCAATCTGGGGTATTCATTCTGGTGACAACGAGCTTTCTAGGGTTAATGATACAACAGTGGCGCAGGCGATCGTCTCAGAAGATGCTTAACATCACTAATAGCCGTATTAGTCAACTCAAGAATTTGTTGGCAGAAAGTCCCCAACAAGCATTAAGAGCAATTGAAGACTTAAGCCAAGAGCATCGACTGATATTTATTGATGGCATAGTGACAACAGAAGTATACGAGCAACTGCAACAAAAAACACAGACTTTTGCTAACGAGTGTCGTTTACAGTTGGAACAACAGCGCAAAAAATTTGTGATGGATACCCTATTGCTAGTGGACGAATGGCAAGCAACCTTGCAAACTAATCCGGAGGTTGCTTTGCAGAATTTGGGTCAACTAAAGCAGCACTATCGAGATATGCTGCTAGCCGATCAAGTGGATATTGAGGCATATATAGAACTGATGGAGTTAACTTTAATTTCAATCATGACCCTCGTGCCAAGAAAAAACGACTTTCCGCAAGCTTTTTAAAACCGTAATTTAACTCGACATTATTTAGATGGCTCGCACTAAAAATCTTGCACTAATTAATAGTAGGTTATGAAATTTGAAACACCGCTAATCGTAACTGAACGTTTATTATTACGAATGGCGACCAAAGAGGATATACCCTTAATTATCCAATATTTTGCTGATAACAAAACTTATCTGACTCCATTTTATCCTCGTTGGTCTGAGGGTTTTTTCACAGAAGAATATTGGCAGTTGCAGTTAGAGTTGAATTTACATGAATTTGTTAATGATTGTTCTTTGAGACTATTTATGTTTCTCAAAAATAATCCCAAAAAAATCATTGGAGTTATCAATTTTACTAATTTTGTCCGGGGAGTAGCACAATATTGTAATGTTGGGTACAGTATTGCAGAAACTGAGCAAGGCAAAGGTTTTATGACAGAAGCCTTGCAAACAGCTATTGAGTATGTATTTCAAGAATTAAAAATGCACCGCATCATGGCAAATTATATGCCTCACAATCAGCGCAGTGGAAATTTACTCAAAAGGCTAGGATTTGTTGTAGAAGGGTATGCTAGAGATTATTTATTAATTAATGGGCAATGGCAGGATCATATTCTGACGAGTCTCACCAATCCTAGTTGGCAAGCTAAGTAGTCATCATCGCGATCGCCCACCCTTCCACCAGAGGTACTATTAAGAGAAGATGAACTAAGTTGTACTCGTAATGACTCTGGCAGAAGTTCCCAACAACACAAATTCTACAAATCCCTTTCTCATCCTTAATTACGAACCCGCCTTAGAATCTCTGGGCGAAGACTACTACGACGAAGTAGCAGCAGCGGAATTTCCCCTACACGCTCTACGCTGGCGCAACGACGCACTACTACCCCTGTTGGGACTGGACGCCAAAGCAGTGACAGACGAAGATTTTATCACCGCCTTTGGCAAATTTGAGGGACGCAAACCCTTGCTAGCGCTGCGTTACCACGGCTATCAATTTGGTGAATACAATCCTTTCTTAGGTGATGGTAGAGGTTTTCTCTACGGACAAGTGCGTGGTGTCGATGGTGAACTTTACGACTTCGGTACGAAAGGTTCTGGTAGAACGCCCTACTCTCGCGGTGGCGATGGTATGTTAACACTTAAAGGCGGCGTCCGCGAAGTTTTAGCTGCGGAAATGCTGCACGCTATGGGCGTACGTACTTCACGCTGTCTCAGCATGGTGGAAACAGGTTTATCACTCTGGCGGGGTGATGAACCTTCTCCTACTCGTTCCTCAGTAATGGTACGGTTGAGCCAATCGCATATTCGCTTTGGTACTTTTGAGCGACTGCACTATTTCCGGCGTCCTGACTTAACCAAAAAGCTATTAGACCATGTCATTGAGCAGTACTATCAACACTTAGATAGTGAACAAGATAAGTATGCTCTATTTTATGCAGAATTAGTCCAAAGGGTAGCAGAATTAGTAGCGCAGTGGATGGCGGCTGGTTTTTGTCATGCAGTGTTAAACACTGACAATATGTCAATCACAGGGGAGAGTTTTGATTACGGACCCTATGCTTTTATTCCTAATTACGATCCCTACTTTACCGCCGCATATTTCGACTACTATAGACGCTATAGTTACATCCATCAGCCAGAGATTTGCAAGTGGAATTTAGAAGCACTTCAGGAAGCATTAAAAGCTGTTATTCCTCAAACTGATATGGAAGCTGGATTAGCCAGTTTTGATGAATATTATCTGGCTGAGTATCGCTCTTTAATGTTGAAAAAATTAGGTTTTGAGCAACTATCACAACCACAAGCAGATGAGCTTTTAAAAGCAACTATTGAATTTTTAAAACATTATCCAGTTAGCTATCACCACTTTTTTGCAGACATGGCAACTACCTTTTCAAGTAAATGGAGAGATGATGCTAGTTCGATTTTGAGAGACTCAGAAATTGGGCAATCTTTAGGGACATCTGAATTATTTTTAAACTGGTCGGGAATATATCATCGGATTTTAAGTGATTTGACACCGGAAGAAATAGAAAAAGTAGCCCAAACCCTAGCTCGACATAATCCCAAAACCATGATATTAAGACCTGTAATTGAATCGATTTGGGAACCAATAGTTCAAGAAGATAATTGGCAACCTTTTTATGAATTAATTCAACAGATTCAGTCTGGGAATTAGTTAATGCGATCGCAGCTAAGTGGGTCAACATAATTAAACGTAAAATATCTTGTATTTGATACGGGCGGGCAGGATGCCCACCCCGTTTTTAGCTTATTTATGCCTTTCTACTTACTAGAATACTTTTGGTGAGGCACAATCGTGCAGGATTTGTGCTCAATCAGTTCCAACAACCGAAAGCAGATAAAATTATTAAGGACACGTTTGTACCGTGTCCTGAAATCTGTTAAGCAGTCGCTAAATTTGAAATTCACTAGAACAAAAAGTTGTTATAAATTTGAAATGGGTGTAATATTTACCTCTTGCATCTGGTTTCCTGGCTCAAAAGAGTGCCGCTTCGATGTCTCTTCATGAGTTGCAGTAGCTACTTTGGATGTCGGTATCTTGCGACCTTCAGCTTGTATACGCTGCTTTTGAGTGTATTCTATTAACTTGTCTTGAGCGACTTTATATACAGTAGTATTTTTGGGAACCTGTTGGAGAAAATTCACAGCAGTATTAAATTCGCCTACTGCTGCCTGATTGTAAGCTTGCTGTAACAAATAAATCGCCCGAACTTGCTGCTTTTTTTTGTACTCATCTAACTTCTGTTTCACTACAGCGTTGGCAGAAGTTTCTTTAGGAATTTGATCGAGATAAGTTAAAGCAGTGCTGAAATCTTTAGCTGCGGCTTTTTCATAGGCTTTTGTTAATAAATCGCTTGTCTGCGTCTCGATTTTGGCTTTTGCTTTCTCAACTATTTTGTCTGTTTTTAACTGCCAATACAAAATATCAGGAACTTGAGAAGCTGCATGCAGTACCTCTGACAATCGACCTTCACGCAAAGCTGTTTGAGCAACTAAATATTGTTCAGTTGCAACTTGCCATTGGTTTTGCCATTCTTCAACCGTCGCTTGAGCTTCTGGATAAACATTGCTGTTTGAGGGAATAGATTTAGCCAGCGCGATCGCCTCTTCTAAATCTCCAGATTGATATTCTTCTGTTGCTTTATATAAAGTCTCTGTTTCTGAGTAAGCTGGAGAACTATTCATTAAAGAATATACTCCAAATCCCATCACCAAGGAATTAGCCGCCAAACCTAATCTCATTCCTGTCAATAGAGGAGGTGATTTGGGGGATGCAAAATGCTGAGCAAAATCATCACTATTTTCGGCAGAATCTACTACGCTATACTCTGGTTGTATTGTTTGCGGATGCCAATTATCTACAGGCATTTGCTTAAGTGCCCGCAGTACCTCACTCGCTGACTTAAAACGATCTTTGTAGTCGTAGCGGATCATTTGGCTGAGGATCGCAGCAAGATAATCACTAACTAGGGTTTGTGGAGAACGCCAAATAAATTCATTGCTACTAGGATCTATTTCTAATTGCAATGGAGAAAGCCCAGTTAGTGCTTGAATGGCAATCATGCCTAAAGCATAAATATCACTGTTGGCTTGTGTTTGATCGATAAATTGTTCTGGCGGAATATACCCCAATGAAGTGACGGGGACTTTGTAGATTGGCAATACTGAATCTGTGCCAAAATCAATCGGTTGGATGGAACCAAAATCAATGAGGACTAACTTGCCATCATAAGCCCGTCTAATTAAGTTTTCTGGCTTAAGATCGCAGTGAATTACACCTTGAGAGTGAATAAATTCGAGAATACCTAATACATCATATAAAAAACTGACAACTTCGCTTTCACTCCAGAGATAGCTGCGACGTTGATTGATTGGTAATTCAGCAGTCAGCGCATGTCCTTCAATAAACTCTTGCACCAAGAAAAAGCGTTCGTTTTCTTCAAAACAGGCAATGAGTTGAGGAATTTGGTCATGGTGTCCCAAATATCTGAGGGTTTCGGTTTCAGTGAGAAAGTGTAACCTCAGGGTTTGTAAGTAGCTAGGTTGGGAACAGGAAACCTTTAGCTTTTTAATAACGCATTTTGGGTGATCTGGTTGTTCTATATCTATAGCAATGTATGTTTGTCCAAACACACCTGCACCCAAATGTTGAACGATTTGGTAACGCCCTTGTAATACTTTACCGATCATTTGGTGGGTCATTAGCTGGTTACTTGGTCACTCGCTATATTTAGTTTTTCGGAAAATGCCCCCTGTTTCCGGAATTCTTGACTGAGCAAGATAGTATAAACTGCTATTCACCAATCACTCGGATATAGTGAAATTTACGGATGCTTCAGATTAACATATAGCACACTAGATGACTAAAAAAAGTATAGGTATTATACATTGTGAGCATAATTATCTAGTCTCAACGAAAGTTGGAGTAAGCTAAAAGCTAAAAGCTAGCTATTTGCTGTAGAGAGGCAAAATCACCCTGTGAGCACACCTGCAGCGCACACGTCTCTAAACAACAGCCAAAAATTTATTTTACGGCTTAATTTTGTTTTTATTTTTTAAAAAATTAAAAATATTCTTACCTAGTATTTACATTGCAGGAATTTGCCCTACGAGCGTCTATGTGCGTTGAACAAGACTAACACCCTAATCCCCAGTCCCTAGTCTCCTTTCCTGGTCTTCTTCCACTAATTCAGCTCTTTCTGTTAACGGCCTAACTACCCGTGCGATCGCTTCCTGAACAAAGTCCTTGATAAATTCATCGCGGCGATTTAATTGAAACTGACGCTGTACTACTTCTGTCATCCCACCATCGCCCCAATCTTGGTCATTACGAAAATACTCGATAAAGCTTTTACCAGCAATGCGTGTCAGATACGCAGCTGTCACACCTTGAATTGCCCTACCAATAATAAAAGTACCTACATTCAGTTGCAAAGCGGTAGAAAGTAACTGCAACGCGCCTTTAACAATCCCCAAACCAGCAATTGTCTTTGCTAAAGATAGCGCTAGTTCGCGCCCCCGTTCCATATTTAATTCACAGCCATAAACTCTGCCAATTTCTACGACCATTTGGGCGTTAACAGCAGCTGTTGCCAGTAAATCGACCATTGGCAGTGGCGTTACCGACACCACACCCGCACCAATCCATTGAAACCGTTCCACAATTTTGTCAGCTTGACGGCGACGCTGGGCATCGATGAGTTTTCGCGCTTCTTCTCCCAGTCGCAGCGATTGCAGGAGAATGTTATCTGCTACCAAATCTTCACCTTCTGCCCGCAAAATTGCCGCCATCCGTCGCAGTAATGGTATAATCTCCGGTTCTGGTTGGAAAATTTCGCTATTTTCTAGTTGTACAGATTGGGGATTGGCAGAAACTGCCACCACATCACTAGCAGCAATAAATCCTCGCACTCTTTGCCGCAATCTGGCTAAAATCGCCTCTTTATCCTCTTCTGTATATAGGTCTGTTTTATTTAACACAAGCAAAGAGCGCTTACCGATTTCTGCCAATGCCCGCAATGGCTCGTATTCTGACTGCCTTAAGTCATTATCGACCACAAACAACAGTAGATCTGCGGATGTTGCTAGTTCTCGTGCTAGTTGTTCTCTCTCGGTTCCGGCTATCCCCGCTTCTAAAATTCCTGGCGTATCGGTAATTAAAATCTTGCGCTCTAAGCCCTTCAAACGCATACAATAGGTTTCTCCTACTGTGGTGGTTCCCATCGGCGCATCTACCCTGCCGACCATGCGTCCCATAATCGCATTCACCAAAGAGGTTTTGCCAGCACTCCCGGTGCCAAAGATCACAACTTGAATTTCGCCACGTGCTAGGTTAGCTTCTATTTCCCGCGATTTACTCAGTAAAGCTTGTCGGGCAACTTCATCTTGAATTTGCGCGACTTGTTGCTTAACAGCTTGCAGGGTAGAAGAAGCTGCTTCTGATTTAACAGCTGGGATTTGCACTTGTTTGCGTTGTTGTCTCTTGCGGCGCGATCGCTGTTCGCCAGACCGAATTACCAGTACGTAATAGACAAAGGCGGCAATTAAAGCACCAATCAGGACAACTAACAACAACAGCAGCAAATTGCCCAATAGGGGAGAGTAGGACAATTGCCAGTACAGCCGTGACAGAGAGTCAATCAGCCAAAGGCTTAGTCCCAAAATCAGAATCAGACCAATAATTAGCGTAACAATGCGCGACAGAGGCATGGATGGCACAGGATAGTGGTATTACTTACGCACATGCTTCTAATATTAATAGTTTCAGTGTTATTGACCAGGGTAGAAAGAAGTATGTTTTGATAAACTGAGAACAATTTTTGCATTGCATTCATGGTTTCGCTGCTGGTTGGATTGTTCTTGCTGAAAACCTACCAGATGGAAAACTGCAACACCTAACTAAATCATGACCCCGCCATCTGAATTAAAACAATTGCCAGAGTATTACTATAAAAACTTTGTTAAACGAGTCTTCCATCGGCTGAGTATTCGACAAAAAATTATCTTGGGATACGGCCTGTCGTTGGGAGTTGCAGTTTTAGGAACAGCGACTGGTTTGGTAATTGGCAATAAATACTTCCAACAAGCCAGACATCAGATGATGATGGCAGATGAAGAAAGTCACTTGTTTAGCAGTCTCCAAGGAGAACTATTGGAAATTCAGTCCAATCAGCAAGAAATTGTGTCTTTATTGAATCAACCGCAACAGTTGCAACAGTACACTTCTAAGTTAAAGACAAATCAAGCAGAAGCCAAAGCATTGATTGCCGAGTTGCAAGAATTTAGTCAAGGTACATCGCAAGCAGATTTACAAGTGCTATTCAAAAAGTATGACAGTACAATCAGGGTCTATTTTGAGCAACTCAACACTATTTTAGAGCAGATTTCGTCACTGACCTCAAAGCCACAGGAAGTGCCAAAGACTCAGGTATTAACGCAGCAATTTAGCCAAAGTCCAACAGCACTGGATTTTTATAAATTTAACCATGAGTTAACCAAATTGGCGAAAACAGTTCGCGATCGCCAAGAGGAAGCTGATGAGGCTCAAAGTCGGGCCGCAGCACTGCAAGCTCTAATTATTATTAGTAGCATTCTGCTATCGACTGCGATCGCTGCTATCCTCGCTATTTACACCAGTACTTTAATTGTCCGTCCACTCCAGACGCTCACGCATGTTGCCCAAAAAGTTACCAAAGAAGGTAATTTTGACCTCCAAGCACCCGTAACGACAACAGATGAAGTTGGTACTTTAGCTGATTCCCTGAACCAACTAATCCACCAAGTAAAGTATCTTTTAGCAGAACAACAAACCGAAGTCCAAGCAAGACTCATTCAAAGCGAAAAACTATCTAGCTTAGGAAGGATGATTGCCGGTATTGCCCATGAAATTAATAATCCTGTCAATTTTATCTATGGCAACATAGGCAGCGCGAAAACCTACATTAACGACCTGTTTGACTTACTGCAAACATATAAAGCCGAATTTCCCAATTCTTCCGCAGCAATACAAGCAAAAGAAGAAGAGATAGACTTAAAGTTTATTGAAGAGGATTTGCCAAAACTCTTAAAATCAATGGAATTTGGGGCTGAACGGACGCGAGAAATTGTCCGGAGTTTAAAAGATTTCTCCCGTCTAGATGGATGTGAAGCTCAATCAGTAAGTTTACACGCTTGTATTGACAGCACGCTATTGATTCTGCAAAATCGTTTGAAACATGGCATAAATGTTGTCTGCAATTATGGAGATATTCCAACCATTGCTGGTTATACAGGCTTACTCTATCAGGTGTTTATGAACCTGTTAATCAATGCCATTGATGCTTTAGAGGAAAAATCTGCCAGCAATCCTGACTTTTCACCTGCAATTACCATCAGCACAGCACACAGTGACGATGATTGGGTAATGGTACGAATTGCCGACAATGGGCCAGGTATTGCAAAAGAAAATCAAGATAGAATATTTGAAACTTTCTTCACTACAAAACCGCGAGGTATTGGTACTGGTTTAGGACTAGCAATTTCCCACCAAATTATAGTCGACAAACACGGCGGCAAAATTACTTGTAACTCAGAATTAGATTTAGGCACAGAGTTTGCGATCGCTCTACCAATTGCTAGAAGCGCTGATTAATGAAAAAACTTTATTTGTTATTAATAGCTAGAGGCAATTAGCAACCAAAATGTAACAATGTTGGTTTTGTTGGTATTAATATAAAGGAAAAAAGCTTATGGGACTCTTTGACCAAATTATTAATGCGATCGACAATCCCAGCCAACAAGGCAGTACAGGACAGTTGGGTGATATCCTCAATACTGTACAGCAACTGAGCAATAGCACGGGTACAAATCCTGCAACTATGCAATCAGTTGTAGGTATCGTGGGTAACTATGTGCGTTCTGCCTTACAAGAAAAGCAAGCTAACTATGGCAATCAAGAAGCGCAAGCTGTAGTCAATCAATATAGCGGCACTTCTCCTAATCCCCAAGCTGTAAACTCCTTGTTCTCTTACGGGATGCAACAGCAGGTAGCTGAGGCTGTTGCCCAACGCACAGGTTTGAATGCTGGTATGATTCAACAACTGCTACCAATATTGGTTCCTTTGGTACTGAATTTACTGCGAACCGGTGCGAATGCCCAAAATTCTCAAGCTGGTGGAAATTCCGTGCTGAATTCCTTCCTTGATAGCGATCGCGACGGCGATATTGATATTGTTGATGCCATACAGATGGCAAGTCGGTATTTGGGAAGGTGATGAATTTGTTGTTTGTTGTTTGATGGTTGGTGGTTGGAATAATTGCTAATCTTCAGCAAATAACAAACAGACATTAAGTGCCTACTTGTCGAAATCGCGGAATTTTTGTCAGAATCGGGAAATAAGGGAATGGGAAGGGTTAGTGGTTAGTGGTTAGTGGTTAGTGGTTGTTGGTTGTTAGTTGTTGGTTGGTGGTTGGTGGTTGTTGATAATTTCCTTATTCCTCATTCCCCCTCTCCCCACACTCCCCCTACTCCCCCACTCCCCCCACCTTCGGTTCTCCCCATCTCCCCCTTATATCCCCTCGCCGTGAGACGATAGGAAAGCAGACATGAAAATAAATTTGGGCTGGGTATCAAACGATAATTTCGCTTCTAAGAATGCAGGAATGCCCAAAAACAACCCAAAAACTGATGAACAATTGCTTGATGCTTATTCCCAAGCTGTTATCAATGTAGTGGAAAAAGTCAGCCCTACGGTTGTTAATATCGACGTACAAAAATTCTTAACAGGACGTAGCCGCAATTATCTGCCTCTTGCTCAAGAAGTACGTGGTAATGGTTCTGGATTTATTTTCACACAGGATGGTTACATCCTTACAAATAGCCATGTGGTGCACGATGCGTCCAAAATTCAGGTGACACTCTCAGATGGTCGCAGTTATGATGCAGAAATGATCGGCGACGATCCAGATACAGATTTGGCAGTGATTAGAATTCATGCGCCAAATTTGATCGCGGCACGTTTGGGAGATTCGCAGTCATTGCGAGTCGGTCAGTTGGCGATCGCGATTGGTCATCCCTACGGCTTTCAAACTACAGTTACAACTGGGGTAATTAGTGCCTTAGGACGTTCTTTTCAATCTCGTTCTGGTAAGGTGATTGAAAATATTATCCAAACTGATGCTGCTTTGAATCCTGGCAATTCTGGCGGCCCGCTGGTTACTTCCCATGCGGAAGTCATCGGCATTAATACTGCCATTGTCATGGCGGCACAAGGAATCTGCTTTGCCGTACCCATTAACACTGCCAAAATGGTGATTCCGGCGTTGATGAGATATGGTCAAATTCGGCGCGGTTACATCGGTATCGGCGGACAAAATGTGCGGATTTCCCGCCGCCTTATGTTATCCCATGAATTAGCTGTGGATACCGGAATTTTTGTCATGTACGTGGAAGCAAACAGCCCCGCAGCAAAAGCAGGTTTGCAAGAAGGAGATGTGATTGTTGGTTTCAATAATCGACCGCTTCGCAGTATCGAAGACTTGCAAAAACTTCTAACACCTGAATCAATTGGTGTGCGATCGCAACTAACCATTTTGCGTAAAAATCGCAAGTTAGTGGTAGGTATTGTGCCAGAAGAATCAAGTTCTTCAGTAAGTGGTTAGTGGTTAGTAGTTAGTAGTCTCCCCATCTCCCTATTCCATATTCCCCATTCCCCTTTTCAATATCGCCCTACTTTCCACAAATAACTAGAAACCATATTCGTAATCACATGAGCAACTATTGGCACTAACAAGTTACTGCTAAGAAGGGCGCTATATGCCAGTATTAGACCAACAATAGCAGCCCAAATCACATAAGGCCATTGTTGAGAACCGCTTAAATGCAAGACACCAAAGCAAAGACTTGATACGATCGCAGCAGCATCATCCAATCCAAAGGCTGGTAGCATCACACCGCGAAATAACAATTCTTCACTCAACCCTGGTAGTAATCCTAACCAAATTAAGTCTGGTAAAGCCAAGGGCTTGAGTACTATTTCTAAGTAATAATTAGCACTTTTACGATAGGGAGGACAGAGTTGATAAGCTAAACCACTCAAACCAGTGATACTTAACCCCAAACCTAATCCCAACAGTAAATCTCTTTCTTTCCAAAGCAAAGGCATGAGGGAAAAATTGCCAAAATACAACCACAGCTTGGCGATAATCCACAAAACTACGGCAGTAACTGCCATCGCCACCAGCACTTGGGTGCGTGTCAAATATGGCATTTCTGGCTCTTGTTTTTGCTGTTGAGTCACGGAGTTTAGAAGGTTAGGGTTTAAAGGAAGAGTGGGGGAGTGGGGAGTGGGAGAGTAGAAAAATAACTAATGACTAATGACTAATGACTAATGACTATTGACCTAAACAATGCAACAACGAGATATTGGGGCTGAGGGCAGATGGATTAATGCCTGCTTTGTGAGCAACCAATACACCTACTGCCTCTAAATATGAGTTGACCTGTATTGATTTTATCCCTAATGGCTGGGGAGGAACTTGCACTTGAGTTTGATTTTCATTGACTGTAACGATGAGGCATCGCTTTTGGCTTAAACTCAGTAAGGCACTACTGCCACAAGCTGTTGCCGGCACGATCGCTGCATCTACTTGATTTGACCAAATATCGATGGGTTCGGGCATTTCATGGGATTCCCCAACAATAAACTGGGGTGCGCGACTTAAACCGACAAGTACGCTTGGTAAAAAAGTATAGCCCAATTCTTCGGCAGCGGAACGAGGAGATAAATCTGGATCTGGGGATGGAGGCAAAAAGGCGGGAGAATGGGCGCAGGGTACTTGAAACTGTCGTACTACTAAATGACTAATTACAGCTTCTGCCCCACCAATAGGATCGACTCCTTTGCCGTGGCGGTAGTTTTGATCTGCTTGTTCATCGATATCATCGGGAAAACGGGCAATAACTGCGATCGCCTCCGCCCCTGCTTTGTTAATTAATACGTCTGCTGCCCGCAGTAAACTATCTGGGTTGCCTATCGTTCCCCAACTCGTACCGGATGCAGTTGTACGCAATTCTACGTTTAAAGGTGCATCCGTAATTACATAATCGGTTAAAGACAATCCCAAGGTGGCTCTAGCTGCATCTGCTGCTTGCAACTGTCGCAGCCGCAGTTCTGGTTCAATTCCCTGGTCTAAAATCAAACCTATGCGATTTTGATGTACAGGGCGCAATCCCCAGCATCCAGCCGCAAATTTGTCTAGCCCATAACCTTCTACATAGAAAGCGTTGGGCAGATTCCAATACAAAATAGCACCATTAAGGACATTGGGGTGAGTTATGAGGCGATCGCAAACCTGGGCGATCGCTTTGGCAACTGGCAATGCATCTCCTGCATAACCTCCAATTGCTGCCCCAATGCCAGTAGGTACAATTAAAATAGCTGTGTATGGACGCATGAGTCGCTTCACTCTGGTTAGTAGATAGTAGATAGTAGATAATAGTTAGTTTTTCCCACTAACCACTAACCACTAACTACTAACTCTCTTGTTTAGTGACAACAGCTTCTACGGTTGCTTTTTGTTGTGTAATGTCCACGGAAGCGATCGCCCAACGCAATGGTTCTCCCTGTTTTTTGAGTTCTGCCTCAATTGTTTTTTGTAGTTCAGTGGGGGTTTCTTGGAGGTTAATTTCTGCGGTAATAAAATGAGTTGTCATTGTATTTGTTGTTTGTTGTTTGTTGGTGGTTAGTTGTTAGTGGTTAATGGATAGTATAAAACATATAACTACTAACTATTAACTACTAACCTTATTTACCAAATTGTAGTTGATAAACAAGCTCTTCTTTTTCTGTTTCAATTTTTAAATCAGAGCGAGGATAGGCAACACACAGCAATACATAACCTTGTTTTTGCAGTTCTGGGCTGACGCCCATGCCATCCGTTTGATCTACTGTCCCAGACTTAATTTGACCAGCACAAGTTGTGCAAACACCTGCATGACAGGAACTCGGTAATTCTAAACCAGCAGCATCGGCAACTGATAGGATTGTTTCATTTTCGGGAACCTGCAAGGTATGAATTTTACCTTGATGGTGAATTTCAACAGTGTATGTTTTGGACATATACAATTAAGGGGTGTAATGCAACAAACAAATCAAATATTTTATATTAAAAATAGACTAACTTCCAAATCAATCAACACAAACTAAATAAATATTCTCTAGTCAGAATTATATATGCAATAGTAACTATACAGGGATAATTATAAATCCTGACCAGACAAAAACTAGTAGTATATCACCTCAACTTTGAGGGATTGGTGGGGGATGGGGTTTATGTGATGGGGAGATAGGGTGATGGGGAGAATGTAGAATTAAACTCTCTCCACCTCCCAACCTCCCCACCTCCCCCGTCTGTGAGATTAGGGGAGTGATAACAAACACAAGAAAATTGGCGTTGCTGAATTTGGTCATGAATTATGTGTGCATACATTTTTGTAGTTCGATGCCAAATCATTGTAGAGACGTAGCAATGCTACGTCTCTACATACCCGTGAATTGTAAATTCAT
>NZ_JACAEU010000051.1:0-23860 GCF_013388695.1 Fischerella sp. | reverse complement strand
CCACCAACCACCAACCACCAACCACCAACCACCAACCACCAACCACCAACCACCAACCACTAACCACTAACTATTAGATAGATGTTTAACAACCCCCTAAATCTCATCGGTGTGATTTTGATAATTGCAGCAATTTCTCTGGGCGCATTACCTTTGACGCGCCCTCAACTCTTCCGACGGCAAGATATAGTATTAATAATAGTATTTTTTGCCTGTGGTTTAATTTTGTTATTTCAAGACAGATGGTATAGCAAAGAATTGACACAATTTAATTTAATTCTCTTGACAGTAACTGCTCTCTTCTACACTGTGGAAAGTATCCGGCTGCGAAGTAGAAATATACAATGAGGATGCGATCGTGAGTGATAAAAATCGCTCTCAATGGGACTTAGGTAGATTTGTCCAAACCCTTACATACTTTGAAGTAATACCTTTAGTCAACTGGATACAGGATTTATTTCAAGGTCGTAGCAAGGATCGTCAAGACAAACCTGATGGAGCGAAACAAGTGGGTGTAATATTAGTGGCAGGTGCAACGGGTGGAGTTGGTAAGCGAGTGGTAAGGCGACTCGTAGCACAGGGTTATAAAGTGCGATCGCTCGTACGCGATATTGACAAAGCCCGGACTATTCTTGGTGATAGTACTGACTTAGTAGTTGCAGATATCACTAAGCCAGAAACTTTGACGCCCCTAGTCATGGCTAACATCCAAGCCGTGATTTGTTGTACAGCAGTACGAGTGCAACCAGTAGAAGGAGATACTCCCGAACGAGAAAAATACTATCAAGGTGTCAAATTTTATCAACCAGAAATCGTTGGCGACACCCCAGACAATGTGGAATATCGAGGTGTAAAAAACTTGGTAGAAGCTGCTGCCAAGTCTTTGCCAAAAGCAGGAGAAAAACTTTTATTTGATTTCACCAATCCCTCAACAGAAGTGAAAAATATTTGGGGTGCAGTGGATGATGTCGTCATGGGTGGCGTCAGCGAAAGTACTATTCAATTAGTAGAAGGTACAGCTTTATTTGCTGGTAATGTTTCCACCGCCAATTCTGGAGGATTTGCATCTGTTAGAACTAAAAATTTCTCTCCAGCCTTCAATTTAACTGGCTATGAAGGCATAGAATTGCGCGTCAGAGGAGATGGCAAACGTTATAAGTTCTTTTTGCGTACAGATACAAGATGGGATGGCGTTGGTTATAGCTATTCTTTCGACACAGTAGCAAATACCTGGATAGATGTTCGCATTCCTTTTGCAGATTTGATTCCTGTATTTCGGGCTAAAACTTTGCAAGATTCCCCACCCATAGACGCCAGTAAAATCTCTTCGTTTCAACTCATGTTGAGCAAATTTGAATACGATGGCGAATTAAATCCGCACTTTTCAACTGGTGGTTTTACCTTGCAAGTCGAATCAATAAAAGCCTATGGCGGGGAAACTTTACCACAATTTATTCTTGTTAGTTCTGCTGGTGTCACTCGTCCTGGTCGTCCCGGAATTAATTTAGAGGAAGAACCACCAGCAGTAAGATTAAATGACCAATTGGGCGGAATTTTGACTTGGAAACTAAGGGGCGAGGATAGTTTGAGAGAAAGCGGAATTCCTTACACAATTATTAGACCTTGTGCGTTGACAGAAGAACCTGGAGGTAAATCATTAATATTCGAGCAAGGCGATAACATTAGGGGCAAAATTAGCCGTGAGGATGTGGCAGAAATTTGCGTGCAAGTGCTACAACAACCACAGGCATGTAACGTTACTTTTGAAGTCAAAGAAGGAGAAAATCACGCTAATTCTATCGACTGGCAGAGGTTGTTTTCGCAACTGATATCTGACAATTAAATTTAGGGTGCGTTATGAACGTTGTGTGAATCGCGTAAATCTTAAGTAGCGCACCCCAGGTTTTTAGCAGAGACTTTTTTTGAGCCTCGAAGTTGATCGGTAGCAACAGGCTTAAGAGTTAAGAGTTAAAACTTGAAACTCATAACTCATCACGGGAGCAAAGCAGTGAAAAAAATTGGGGTGCTAGTGTTAGTTGGAGTGTTAGTATTTATTACTATCTGGAGCGGTTTATTTTCGCACCCCGCCGCATCACAGCAAGTTGAATCTCGTCTCAGCAACTTAGAAGCGGATTTAAATCGTTTGGAGTCACAGGTAAATCAGATAGAATCTCAGCTAGGTCAAAATCGTTCTCCATCGCCAAGAACAACATTAACTCCGCCACAGCCTTCTAGACGAAACCTCTCTCAACAAGAACGAGACAAGATGTTTGATAGACTAGCAACTTTGTTTGTAGAATTGAAGCAACAAGTCCAAAAATTAGAACAGCGAGTCAATAAACTGGAATCTGTTAAAAAATAAAGTAGAGACGTAGCATTGCTACGTCTCTACAATGATTTGGCATCGAGCTACAAAAATGTATGCAAACATAATTCATGACCAAATTCAGCAACGCCCAGAATTTAATACCAGCTTTATAATCAGGTAGTCGCCTATCCGATTTGATGAAAATAATACAAAGCAGGATAAATTTTCAGCAAAATGCACAAAGTTTTGCTTATTGACTGTTGAGTCATCCCAGTATATGTTTATTAATTAAGTGGGTAAAACAGCCTAATTCAATCCAGGCTCATTGTTGGTAAACATCAGACCTGGATTAGAAGCGGAGGAACCAATCATTGGGGCGAATCTGAAACTGAGAGAGACACCTTCCAGTCTTAGCCCGTCAGCTAACTCCGTCGGCATTGGAAGGAGTACCTTTGACATCAGCTTACTTTCAGCCGGTGTCTTCATGGTCTCCTAGCTGGCATTGCTGTCAACATTAGCAGATGTTTATTGACCCACATTGCCAACCGCTACAAGTACACGGAAGCTAGGATGATTAATTACAAACAGTGGATTCTCATAACCACCAAAGAATCGAACGGCATTGCCGTTGACTACATAGACTCACAAGGAAATCAGGATAGCGAACCTTTCTGTTTTCTAACGGAGACTAAAGCACTAAGCTACGGTCAAATTTGCATAGACAGATTAATCAAATTAAAGTCTCAATCCTCCCACAAAGCGTTTTTATAACTGATTATCAAAGGGGTACAAAAACCAGCTGTAAAACTATCAGCATTAAGTCCCCTTAGAAAAAGACGCTTGCGTGGAAGACTTCCCGTCAGGAAAGTATCAGTTGCATCTACAGGCGTCACACTTATTAATCCTTTCGTTGAGGCAGGATATTGTGTAAGAACTTAGGAGGGAAAATGCCCATAACAAATCGTGCTTTCTTTAGTGATGTAGATTTTTTACCCGATCACCAATTTAAACAAATTGGAGAGTGTGCAGGCAAAAAACTTTTGCTAATAGGTAAAACTAAAGCTTACGGCGATCCAATTGTGGCAACAAGCCAAACTGATGAGCCAAGTCATGAAGATTTATATGCCTCGGATCTTTACGAATTGATGAAGTTTGGTCACGAACCAGTTAAAGTTACTGAACAAATATAGAAGTTTAACTCGGCTAGGGTATTGGTTAAGGTGGGTTATGATTTGACTTGGTGTCTTTGTGTCTTGGTGGTTAATAATGAACCACAAAGACACAAAGACACAAAGAAAACTTGATTAAGTTGAAAATGCGACTTTTGTTGGTTGGCGCAAGTCAACACTTTCCTCACTCAGCAGGGCAACTTTTCCGACGATCGCATCAAGATTTTTCTTAGCATCGCCAAATAGCATGTGGGTGTTGCTCTTATAAAACAGGGGATTCTCAACACCAGCGTAGCCACTAGCCATACTGCGCTTCATCACCACCACAGTACCAGCTTTCCAAACCTCCATTACAGGCATCCCAGCAATGGGGCTATTGGGATTTTCTAACGCACTGGGGTTAACTGTGTCGTTAGCACCAATCACCAGCACTACATCAGTTTTTGAGAAATCCTCATTAATCTCATCCATTTCTAGTACAATGTCGTAGGGCACATTCGCCTCAGCTAAAAGGACGTTCATGTGTCCGGGCATTCTACCAGCTACCGGATGAATGCCAAAGCGAACTTGGACGCCGCGATCGCGCAGTAATTTCGCAAGTTCCGATACAGCGTGCTGCGCCCTAGCTACTGCCATGCCGTAAC
This sequence comes from Fischerella sp., assembly GCF_013388695.1. Lineage (NCBI taxonomy): Bacteria > Bacillati > Cyanobacteriota > Cyanophyceae > Nostocales > Hapalosiphonaceae > Fischerella > Fischerella sp. Next base: position 19,739 of record NZ_JACAEU010000051.1, on the reverse strand, counting down.
CAGGAACGATGACAACACTCTTAGCACGTTGGAGAAGTTCGACGGTATCCTCGATTGTCGTGGCGGTGACTTCACCTCCAGGTTGTTCGGCGCTTTGCGCTGCTGTTGTGCCATTTGTCTCTGCACCAAAGCCACCTAGAATCACGCTGATGAAGGAACGATTCATCGCCTTGCACATAATATAGCTGAGGATGGCACCGCTACTACCCACCAACGCCCCGGTAATGATCAGCAAATCGTTTGAGAGCATAAAGCCAGCAGCAGCAGCAGCCCAACCAGAGTAACTGTTGAGCATTGAAATTACCACCGGCATATCAGCACCGCCGATCGCCATCACGAGATGAATACCTAAAACTGAGGCGATCGCAGACATAATTAATAGCGGTTGCAGTCCACTGAGGTTTTCTGCTGCTAAGAACTGAGAACCCAGCCATAGTGAAGCTGCTATCATGCTCAAGTTAAGGAAGTGACGCGCTGGCAGAAGTAGAGGTTTGCTGCTGATAATGCCCCGCAGTTTACCAAAGGCAATTATCGAACCTGTGAAAGTAACAGCACCGATGAACACACCCACAAAAATTTCAATTTGGTGAATTGTGGACTCAATGCCGGTGAGCGATCGCGACTGTTGGAGATAATTGGCAATGCCCACCAAAACTGCTGCAACACCAACAAAACTATGCAGCATAGCCACCATTTCCGGCATTGAAGTCATCGCCACGCGAGAGGCGACGATTGCACCGATAATCGCTCCTGGAATGACAACTGATGCCAAAGTGCCGTATGCTGTCAAATCTAGCGAAAGCGCAGTAGCAACAAAGGCGATAACCATGCCAATGATGCCGTAAATATTGCCTTTGCGAGCAGTCTCCTGATCGGATAGTCCCCCAAGGCTGAGAATGAATAAGGCACTAGCCACAATATACGCCACAGTCAGTAGGTTATTAGACATAGTTTCCTTCACTTTTGGAACATTCTAAGCATGCGTTGGGTGACTAGGAAGCCACCAGAAATGTTAATGGTTCCGACCAAGATGGCGATCGCACCAAGGATAGTAGTAGATGAACTCATTCCCCCAGAGATTTGCAGCATACCGCCAATAATAATGATGCCGCTAATCGCATTGGTGACACTCATCAGCGGTGTATGCAAAGCAGGTTTCACGTTCCAAATCACTTGCCAGCCAACGAAACAAGCTAGGACAAACACAATCAAGTGAGACAGAAACGAAGGAGGTGCAGTTATACCAATACCAAATAAGGCTAAACCAATAAGGAGCAGCCATAGGTCAGCCCTACTTTTCGATTCTGAAGCACTGGGAACTGGAGATGGGGCAATAGGGATTTGGGGAGTTGGGGAGATTGGGGGAGTAGAGGATGGCTGTTTCTGTTGCTCCTCTGCTTTCTTCTCGGGCTTTGGTGGAGGCCATGTAATTTCTCCAGCATGAACTACCAAGGCACCCCGGACAACTTCATCTTGTAGATCGACCTTAAAATTATTACCTCCACCCATTTCTTCAAGGAGATGGTAAAGATTGGTGCCATAAAGCTGGCTTGCCTGCTGAGCCATGCGGCTGGGAAAGTCAGTCAGACCGATGATTGTCACGCCCTTGTAACGGTAAACTTCATCAGGATGAGTACACGCACAATTACCACCTTGTTCGGCAGCCAGATCGACAATTACCGATCCCTCCTTCATACTCTCAACCATTTCCTGAGTAATCAGCACAGGTGCTTTTTTACCAGGGATGAGCGCCGTTGTAATAATGATATCAACCTCTTTAGCCTGAGCGGCGAACAGTTCCATCTCAGCCTTAATAAATTCGTCACTCATCACCTTGGCGTAGCCGCCTTCACCCGTGCCTTCCTCTGGGAAATCGAGTTCAAGAAACTCTGCGCCCAGACTCTGCACCTGTTCTTTCACCACAAGACGCGTATCAAAAGCGCGGACAATTGCACCCAAGCTTTTAGCAGTACCGATCGCTGCCAGTCCAGCTACACCTGCACCAATTACCATTATCTTTGCGGGCGGCACTTTTCCAGCTGCTGTAATCTGTCCACCAAAGAAGCGTCCAAAATGGTTAGCAGCCTCAATCACAGCCCGGTAGCCAGCGAGATTTGCCATTGAACTCAAGGCATCCAGCTTTTGTGCCCTGGTAATGCGCGGTACTGCATCCATTGCCAGCACCGTAGCCTTACGTGCAGCCAGTTTATCAAGCAAATCCGGATTTTGGGCTGGCCAGATAAAGCCAATCAGCGTATTCCCCTCATCAAGCAATTCGGCTTCATGCTTGCCGAGTTCTGGGTGCATCTGCGGTGGACGAACCTTGAGTACAATATCCGCCTCTGCCCATAGAGTTGGGGCATCCGGAACAATTTTGCATCCAACTTCTGTGTAACCATCATTTGCAAAGTTTGCGCTTTCGCCCGCACCAGACTCAATCAGCACATCGAAACCAAGCTTCAGCAAATGCTTCGCTGTATCTGGCGTAGCTGCCACGCGACATTCGCCAGGGTAGATTTCCTTTGGGATACCAACCTTCATCTATGTCTCCTTTTCATAAGCTGAGTTCCCCAAGCAAAGAGAGACAATAACCCGTCTAAACTTTCACTTTAAACATACTATCAATGGTAATGTTTTATATCTGTTACTGTCTTAATTCTTCACAATAATTGTGCGGATTTATAGCATAAACAAATGAACTTTCTACCTGTTTTCTATCCAAATTTACGCCAATTGGATGATATTAAATATGGTAGAAAGAGTGAGGACAATAAACCGTTTGTTTTTAAGATTTAGCAAATCTAAAATTACGCCCAAACCTACTTTATTTCATCAGATTTGGCTTCATAAACAAGCACTTGACTTGCAAACTGGTTCAACCCAAAATTAACAAAAATCTTGTTTAAACATAATGTTTGATAACTTCAGACAAGCAGCGATCGCACTTCCAGCCAGTACCTGGTTAACTCACTTAATAATAGTGATAACACTCTTAAACAAGAGAGTAGGGAAAACAATATTATCTCTGACTAAATTGTAATCTAAAACATTACGGGATTTGGTTTCAGCGATAATTTGTTACCGATATTTGTAAATTCAGAAACTTTATTAATTATAACTAATATAAATTGACACAAATAGTTACTTATTGTAATCATTAGGCAACATAGCGTACCCTTAATTAAACAAGAAAAAATCAGAGGTTAGCAGCTACAGCTCAGCAAATTCGCACACTTCCAGCAGAATCATCTCCAAATCGACCTAAACCACCTTTGTAAAAGCGAGTAGAACCTCTTGGTGTCTTTGTGTCTTAGTGGTTCAAAAATTTTCTTTTTCACCACAAAGACACCAAGCTCAAACGACACTGTTTTGACGGATAGACTCTGCATACCATTCAAAGCTAGCTTTGGGAATGCGTTGTTGAGTACTGTAATCTACATAGATAATTCCAAAACGCCGGGAATATCCCCAAGCCCACTCAAAGTTATCCATGAAACTCCAAAGAAAATACCCTTTCAAAAGGTAGCCTTCACTAATAGCCCGATGAGCCGATTTCAGATACTGGCGTAGGTACATAATGCGGTCAGTATCAATTACTTCACCATTAGCAGTGACTTCATCTTCTGCCGCACAACCATTTTCGGTGATAAATACTGGTAGATCGTTACGTCCCAACGTCTCACTGACATGACGAATGCCCCAGTAAATGCTCTCAGGGACAATATTTAGCCAAGGCATATGCATTCGCGGATAACCTTTGGGAAGGTTGAGAAACTCATATCCCTTTTCGTTATCAACAGCACGAACATAAGTGCCAGTGTAAATATTAAGACCAATAGCATCTAAGGGCTGATGAATTATTTCTAAGTCGCCAGATTGGATATCAGGAGCATTTTCTCCTAATTCCTCAAGCATCACCGGACTATAGTTACCTGTAAGGGCGGGGAAAATAATACCTCCATTTTGTGTACAAGTATGAAAAGCTTTCTTTGCCGCGGCGATATGGGCGGGGGACTCGTTAATTGGAACTGTAACGCCGAAGTTATCTACCAAAGCCACTTGGCAAGGAACGGGTGAAGCAGCGCGAATGGCTTGGCATCCTAACCCGTGAGCAAGTAAGGCGTGGTGAGAAGTTTGCCACACTTGCTTTTTACTATTGACACGTTTGCTTGGGGCATGGGGAGAGTCAGCTTCTACGTCATAACCCATATGGGTAAAGCAGGAAATTTCGTTAATGGTCATCCAGTGGGTAATGCGATCGCCCAATCGACTCACAACAGCAGTAACATAATCAGCAAAATCAAAAGCCATTTGCCGACTTTGCCAGGAGCCATATAAATCTTCCAACGCTTGGGGGCTGTCCCAATGAAACAAGGTTGCGTGGGGAGTAATATTGTGGTCGTGCAAGCAATCCACCAAACGCTTGTAAAAATCAACACCCTCTTCATTCACAGTGCCGCGACCATCGGGAATGATCCGGGGCCATGCAATGCTAAAACGATAGTGCTTGACACCCAATTCTGTCATCAGTCGCACATCCGTTTCATAACGGTGGTAGTGATCGCAAGCAATAGCACCAGTATCGCCACCTACAACCCGTTCGGGTGTAGCGCTAAAGGTATCCCAGACGCTGGGTTTACGCCCTCCCTCATTTACTGCTCCTTCTATTTGATAAGCAGCGGTAGCAACGCCCCAGCAAAAATCCTTTGGAAATTGATATACGTTCATTAATAAATGCTACATAAAACTGACATCATGCATGATAATACTTAGTAAAATATTTCGTAAGTTCATGGCGAAATTTTTGCACAAAGACTCTGCGCCCCTCTGCGTTTACCTTTGCGAGCCTCTGCGTTTAAAAAATTACGCAACCTGTACTTAGATTAGAAAAAGCAGCATATGTCAAGATTAAATAAAAATTGGAGAAAAGCGATCGCAATGTTTAATCGCCTTTCTCCATTAAGCTAGTCTAAGTCAGCTAAATACTTGCTCATGCTAATTAGCAACCCGTTTGCTAGCAACATCAATCGAACTACGCAATTGCTCATTGCGAGCAAACCGCGTCGCTAGAACTTTGTGATAAACTGCCTCATAGCCATCAGTCATCTGCTTAACGTTGAAACGTTCCGTCACATATGCACGACAGGTGTAACGATCTAACTCACCAACCTGACTGACAGCACTGACACACTCTTGGACACTGTTGCACAAAAAGCCTGTCTTGCCGTGGGCAATCACTTCTGGTGCAGATCCAAATTTTGTGGCAATAACTGGCGTACCCGCAGCCATTGATTCAATCATCACCAAGCCAAACGGTTCGCGCCAGATAATGGGAAATAAAGTGGCGATCGCACCACCTAGCAGGGCATTTTTTTGATTGTGGTCTGCTTCACCGAGATACTCTACTTGCTTGCCATCAATTTGAGGCTTGATTTTTTGTTCAAAAAAGTTGATATCAGCCACATCTACCTTACCCGCCATCTTCAAAGGTAAACCCACTTGCTTAGCAATGGCGATCGCTAAATGCGGTCCCTTTTCTGGTGACATTCGGCCCAGAAACGCCAGGTAGGGCGGGTTATCTGGTAAAGCATAAAATCGATGGCTATTAACATCAATGGCATTGTAAACCGTCGCAACGTAATTTAGTCCCAACCTTGGTTCCCGCTGAGCATTGGAAATACTAACGTAAGGTTGATGTTTTGCATATGCAAACAGTTTTTCGCTATCAGGTGTAAAAATACCGTGTAATGTATGTACTGTAGGCGTTTTTACTAAATTAGCGTAAGCCAGTGCAGCATAGCCCATATGGGAGTGAATGATGTCAAACTTGTGTGCCTGCTCGTACACCCGACCTAATTGCAGTATCTCATAAACGTTGTACTCCTTGACATTGGGGTCGAGTCGTATGGCACGGGGATAAACGGATTCCAGTTTAGCAAGAGTGATAGAATCTCCCGATGCAAATAGCGTCACAGAATGTCCACGTCGAACAAGTTCATTGGTTAGCAGCCCCACTACTAATTCAGTACCGCCATAAGCTGGAGGCGGAACTCTCTCCCATAATGGGGCAACTTGAGCAATCCGCATAATTTAACTCCTAAAAAGTAGGCTTAAATAAAGAGCCTTTTTGTTCACAAATTGTTATTCAGTAAGTATTATTGCTTGATAGTTAAGTACAAATTTTCACAAGTCGTAGCGTTATCAAACCAACTAAATTCCTATTATTAGGTTACTAAATTCGTTACATATTCATGAAAATATGTACTAATTTTTAGCAATAATTTGAATAAGGCTTGTAGATAAATTTTATTTTTATTTAGAAAGAATTTTTCAACTACTTAAAGAGGGATGACACCATTTTCTCAAGAGTGAAAATGATATGTGCAACTATAATTGGGGTATTACCTAATATGTCTACGCCTTGAGTAAGATGAACGCAATAGTTAATTCACTCTCAGGATAGGCTCAGGGTAGCAATAGGTTTTCTAGAGTTTAAGTTGACAGTGGATTGTTAGCCTAAATTAGTCCGGCTTTAGTAAAAGTTCTAGTGGTGGCTTGATGTTACAGCCGATTAGGTTGTTCAAATTGTATTTCTTAATAGAACTGCGATCGCAGGGGGTATCAGATGCAAAGCGTAACAATGCAATCAACCGTAAATAGGCTTCCTTGGTTTTGCCTAACCCTAATAGTACTCATTTACGGCGTAATTGGTTGGAGTCTGTTTACAGATGATTTGCCCAGGTTGGCTGTAGCCGTAGCTGCGGTTGGAATTTTTGCTTTGGCTGGGACTAGTAGATTTTCTGCCCAGGCTGGATTTGATGTTTGGGGTGGGGTGTTGGCTTTGACATTCGGTACAGTTTTTATCCTGGTAGGAGTTTTGATTTCCTCGGGAGCATACGCTTGGGCTTTTGCTGTAGCTTGTGTTTGGGCTTTTGGTTTTGCTTTGGATTTGGCTTTAGTAAGGGCTGTGAATGTAATGGATTCAGTTGGATTCACTCCAACGCAAATATTCTGGATTTTAGTGATGATTTCTTCGCTTAGTGTTGCATTAGGATGGGTAACGCACAAAATTTTGCTGAGTTTTTGATCGAAGCGGCTGTTTTTTGTTAAAAGCCACTGAATTTGTAACAAAAAGTAAAACTTGGAAGATAGTACGGAGATTGCGATCGCCCTTGGCTATAAAACCGAACCTAGTTAACTTTAATCCTAGTGCTAATGTGTTAGCTAGGAAGCTTAAGATTGAGCTTCCTGAAATTAAAACTCTATTACAAAAAATACACTTATCTTAATAAGAGCCAGGAAGCTTAATTGAGCATCCTAAGAAAAAAGGTTGATTATGAGAGGTGATAGCTATGGCAATTATTCGTTGGGAACCTTTCCGGGAAGTTGAAACTTTACAGCGGCAAATGAATCGCCTGTTTGACAGTTTGATGACTACTGATGGCGGTGAAAGCATGGGATTATCCTTTGTTCCTGCCGCCGAAATGGAAGAAACCGATGACGCGATTCACTTGAAACTGGAAGTACCCGGTCTAGAACCAAAAGATATAAATGTAGAAGTAACCGCCGAATCTGTTTCTATTAGCGGTGAGCGTAAGTCCCAAACTACAACCGAACACGATGGTGTAACTCGCTCTGAGTTCCGCTATGGCAGATTCCAACGGGTGATTCCCTTACCTTCCCACATTCAAAACGATAAAGTACATGCTGAATACAAAAATGGCATTCTCAGCTTAACCTTGCCGAAAGCTGAAGAAGAAAAGCATAAAGTTGTCAAAGTTAATGTTGGTTAATTGGACTTGTTGAGAAGTCGGGAAAAGGCAAGCCAGTGCTAACTTGGAAGTACTCCGGAGCTGGAGGTATCTGGCTCCGCTTCATTGGAGCAACTGGCGTCAAATACAATTAGTGCAAGATGTGAATAAAGGTAAAAAATTCCTTTTCCCTTTTCCCTTTACCCTTTAACCTTTCCTTTACCCTATACCTCTGCACCCCTATTGAAGAGGAAAGTGTTATGGCAAAAGTAGTTGGAATTGACTTAGGAACGACAAACTCTTGCGTTGCTGTCATGGAAGGAGGACAACCCGTTGTTATTCCTAACGCTGAAGGACAGCGCGTTACTCCCTCCGTTGTCGCTTATACTAAAGCGAGGGATCGCTTGGTAGGTCAAATTGCCAGACGCCAAGCAGTCATGAACCCAGAAAATACTTTTTATTCAGTCAAACGCTTCATCGGGCGCAAATATGACGAAGTTACCCATGAAGCTACGGAGGTTTCCTATAAAATCCTGCGTGACAGTAATGGCAATGTCAAACTCAACTGTCCTGGTACAGGTCAACAATTTGCTCCTGAAGAAATTTCTGCTCAAGTTCTGCGGAAGCTAGCAGACGACGCTAGTAAATATTTGGGAGAAAAAGTTACCCAAGCGGTAATTACGGTTCCTGCTTACTTCAATGACTCCCAGCGACAAGCCACCAAAGACGCTGGAAAAATTGCAGGTTTAGAAGTCCTTCGCATCATCAACGAACCCACAGCCGCAGCCCTTGCCTACGGTCTAGATAAAAAAACTAACGAAACTATCTTGGTCTTTGACCTTGGTGGTGGGACATTCGATGTTTCCATTTTGGAAGTGGGTGATGGTGTCTTTGAAGTCAAAGCTACTAGCGGCGACACCCACCTAGGTGGTGACGATTTTGATAAAAAGATAGTTGATTGGCTGGCTGATGAGTTTAAGCGTAACGAAGGTATTGACCTGCGTAAAGATAGGCAAGCTTTACAACGTCTAACCGAAGCAGCTGAGAAAGCTAAAATTGAGCTTTCCAGTGCTACCCAAACTAATATCAACCTGCCTTTCATCACTGCCACTCAAGAAGGGCCCAAACACCTGGATATGACTTTGACGCGGGCTAAATTTGAGGAGATGTGTTCAGATCTCCTAGACCGCTGTCGCAAGCCAGTGCAACAAGCTCTCAATGACGCTAAACTCTCCACCAGTGACATTGACGAGGTAGTACTGGTAGGTGGTTCTACTCGCATTCCTGCTGTGCAACAACTAGTGCGGCAGATGACAGGTAAAGAACCTTGCCAAGGCGTTAACCCCGATGAAGTCGTAGCCGTTGGTGCTGCTATTCAAGCGGGCGTTCTGTCAGGTGAAGTGAAAGATATCTTGCTGCTAGATGTGACGCCCTTGTCTTTGGGTGTGGAAACCCTTGGTGGCGTGATGACCAAGATTATTTCTCGCAACACCACTATCCCCGTGAAAAAATCCGAAATTTTCTCCACAGCGGCGGATGGTCAAACAAACGTGGAAATTCACGTCCTCCAGGGTGAGCGAGAATTGGCAAAAGACAACAAGAGCTTAGGTACTTTCCGCCTCGATGGAATTCCTCCAGCTCCGCGAGGTATACCGCAAATCGAAGTTACCTTCGATATCGACGCTAACGGCATTCTCTCTGTGACTGCGAGAGATAAGGCGACAGGTAAGCAGCAGTCAATTTCGATCACGGGTGCTTCCACCCTCGACAAGCGGGATGTAGAACGTATGGTGCGGGATGCTGAAGCTCACGCTGAGGAAGACCGTAGACGTCGCGAGCAAATCGATACTAAGAATAACGCAGATTCACTGGTTTATCAAGCCGAGAAACAACTCAAAGACTTGGGTGATAAGGTAAGTGCTGCTGATAAAAGTCGAGTTGAAGGACTGCTTGCAGATTTGCGCGATGCGATTAACCAGGAGAACTACGATCGCATCAAGTCTCTCACTTCAGAGTTACAGCAAGCCTTAATGCAAGTGGGTAGTGCTGTCTACGCCCAAGCGGGAGGCACAACTGGTACTGCTTCTAGCAGTGGCCGCGGCGGTGATGATGTGATTGATGCTGATTTTGTGGAAAACAAGTAATTTTGTGAGCTTGTTTTGTCTGTCCATAAAGGCTTTGAGGCGAGCTCCGCGCCTCAAAGCCAAACGGCTCCCAATACCCTTTTCCCCAGTCCCTTTTACCTGCAAGCGATCGCAAGCACACGGAAAAACCTTGAGGAGGATAAAAGCATGATTAATGTTGTACGTCGTAGCCAAATTCTTGGTTTAATGACAATGGACAGTGGTAGTGCAACTCGATTTGACACTGTAGAAGAGGTTTGGATAGATGATAGAGGACGGGTAACTTACTTAAGCGGAAGCCAAGGATATACACCCCTGGAGCAAGTGTCTGTAATTGGCCCTGATGCGGTTTTAACTTACAGTTCTACTGTTCTGTCTCAGCCCACAAATCTCCATCGTTTGTACCAATTACCAGTCCGCTCCCCAATGTCTGCTTCTTGGGGATGGATAGAAGATTTTCTCTTTGATTGGGAAACTGGTGACATTGCTGCCTATATCTTGGGTGGAGATATTGCCACTTCCTTTGGTGAACGGGCAGTGCTGTATCCAGAAGATGTGGAAGTAATTGACGCAGAAGCGGTAGTAGTGCGAGAAGGAGCAAAAGAGCGCCTGAAGAGTGAATCAGAGGGACTCAAAGGCTTTCTTAGCGAGAAGTCGCAGCAGGTGAGAAACTTGGTGAAAACAATGAGCGATCGCCTCAAATCCATAGTTTCACCCCAGGATAAGCCAGAAGTAGTGCGAGTGAAGATTAAAGAAGTGCATGACGAGCTAGAAGCTTCTGGCAAGCACGACAAAAACATCCTGCAACAAGCTACACAGTTTTTGCTTGCGGAGTGGGAAAGTTTTCAGGAATCAGCACATCGAGCAGGCGATCGCGTCAAACACGCCCTTGATTCTGCTTGGAAACACTTGACGAAAAAGTGAAAATTTTCTTTCAAAGTTTAATTAGTATTCAAAAATGGAGGTTGCGTTTCCATGACAGCTTCCGATCAACGTTTTTCACCTCTGCGTCAAGTTGGCAGCCATGCTCTTGCTGTGATCTTGAGTATTGCCTTAACCTTGACTACCCTACGGGCATTTCCGGCTCTATTGCTTCCCAACTCCCAACCTCAAAGTTCTGAGTTTCGGTCAGTTACGCCTACTAATGTGTCGGTAGCACTCGATAGTGACCACAGCTTTGTTGTGGCTGCTGTGAATCGAGTTGGAGCCACTGTTGTACGGATTGATACTGAGCGTACCATTGCTAGGGAATTCCCCGACCCTTTCTTTGATGACCCCTTCTTTCGCAGATTTTTTGGTGAAGACATTTTTCCTAGATTACCGCGAGAATATCACCTGCGGGGGCAGGGTTCGGGTTTTATTATCGATCGCAATGGCACAATTCTCACCAATGCTCATGTTGTTAGTGGTGCTGACACTGTAAAAGTCACCCTTAAGGATGGGCGGACATTTAGAGGGGACGTGCGGGGAATTGATGAACCTTCAGACTTGGCGGTGGTCAAAATTGAGGGACAAAACCTACCAGTAGCTCCCTTGGGAAACTCTAGCGATGTACAGGTAGGAGACTGGGCGATCGCACTCGGTAATCCATTAGGTCTAGATAACACTGTAACTTTAGGAATTATCAGTACTCTTAACCGTTCCAGTGCTCAAGTAGGCATTCCTGACAAACGGCTAGACTTTATTCAAACTGATGCTGCTATCAATCCTGGTAACTCCGGCGGCCCGTTGTTAAACGCTCGTGGCGAAGTCATCGGTATTAATACCGCGATTCGTGCTGAAGCTCAAGGAATCGGGTTTGCAATTCCTATTGATAAAGCTAAGGCAATAAAGGACAGACTGGCTCGTGGTGAAAAAATTCCACACCCATATATCGGTATTCGGATGCTAACTCTGACGCCAGAGTTAGCGAAACAATCCAATCGTGACCCAAACGCACCATTCACTGTACCAGAAATTAATGGGGTGCTTGTTGCAGAAGTTATGTCCAATAGCCCAGCAGCATCTACTGGTTTGCGCCGAGGCGATGTCATCCTAGAAATAGATGGCAATCCGATCGCCTCTGCTGACCAATTGCAAAACGCAGTGGAAAATAGCCAAATTGGTCAACCATTGCGGTTGAAAGTGCAGCGGGGCAAACAAACATTGCAGTTAACGGTGCGTCCAGGAGAATTACAGGATGCTGCTCCTTAGTCATTAGTCATTGGTCATTGGTCATTGGTCATTGGTTAATTGTTAACAACCAACAACCAACAACCAACAAAGAACAATAACTTAGTTCAACCAAGTCACCCACACAGGCAGAATTACCAATACCCCTACTAAAGTCAGAGTAATACTACCGATCAGCAACTCTCGGTCTAGGTCATACACCTCGGCTAAGATCAGCGTTACCAGTCCTGTGGGAACTCCTGCCATCATTACTAATACCAGGCGCGGCTCACCTGTTAATCCCAGACAGGTAGCAGTTAACCCCACCATTGCGGGGATGACTAAAACTTTTAACATTGCCGGAATTAGGGCGAGTTCCAAACTTGGCCAGCATTTGATGGAGCCAAGACGAAGGCCAAGCAGCAACAAAGCACTAGCAAAGACGACCCAAATCATGGCCTGTAATCCTGACTCGACAATTACAGGCAATTCCACATTTTGGCTGAGCAAGCCAACGAAAAAAGCCCACTGGCTAGGAACTGTCAGAACATCTCGTAATGAATTCCACCAAGGATGTTGTGTTTTACTTTGTCCAAAATAGCTAGCGATGAACACAGCTAGACTGTAGGTGATGATACCAGAAACGTTGTATATAATTGCCCAGTCCAAATAAAGGGGATCGATAAGGACGTCTGCTAATGTCATCCCGATAAAGCCTGTATTACCAAGCATGGCAGCTAAGATAAAGCTGCCAAAGCGCGATCGCGTGACATGTTGCTCTTGGAGTGCGGTTTGAAAAATAGCACCTGCTCCGGCATCAAGCGATCGCTCTAGGGAAATTTGCTGCTTGGGTAGCTCTTGTGCATTGTAGTAATTAAACTTTTGCCATCCCCACCAACTCAGTAGTGCCAAACCCATACTTAGCAGCGAGGCTTCCACAACAACTAAGGGAATCAGCAGTGTTTCCCCGCCTAGTTCCGTTCGACGCCCGAACATGAAAGATTGTAGTGGAACCCCAACCCAGTAAAGTACAATACCAAGCCGTGTAGAGAAACTTGCTGGTATAAACCGAAACAATATTATTCCTAAACTTATCCATATAAATAAAGGAGCGTAAGCCCGTAATAAAGAGTCAAACATAACAAAACCTCACCCCTGTTCATAGTGCGGCGAGTTGATAGGGGATAAGTATTCCAGAGTTATATCTGAAGTAGTATAGCCGCTAGCTATAGCATAAATGATGTTTCCAGTCAACATCATCGCTTTTCCTAACTATTTTGGCTTAATCTAGATGTGACGCTGGGAGATGATATTTATGAGACACAGCGTTATTAGTACTAAAATTGTCAAACCCTATGCCGAAGCATTGATGTCTGTAGCTGTGAATCACGGTTTGATAGAGCGAATTAACCAAGATGTTAGCTTTTTACTGGACTTACTGGAGGAATCCAAACAGTTAAATGATTTCTTAGCCAATCCGCTCATCAAGGCTGAAGCAAAGAAGACTGTACTCCAGCAGATTACAACAACCCAGGTTCATCCCTACGTTCTCAATTTTTTAATGCTTTTAGTAGACCGTCGCCGGATCTCGTGGTTACAAGGGATTTGTCAGCAGTATCAAGCTTTGTTGCGTGAATTCAATCGGATCGTGCTAGCTGAGGCGATCGCAGCCACTGAACTTACAGAAGAACAAAAAGAAGCGATCGTCCAAAAAGTCAAACAGATGACAGGGGCTAAACAAGTTGAACTGAAAACCCGTATTGATCCGGATCTGCTTGGCGGTTTAATTATTAAAGTTGGCTCTCGGGTGATTGATCTTAGTCTCCGAGGTCAACTTCGTCGGCTGGCAAATTCTTTGATGAAATAACGCTTGAGAATATTTCTTGTTTTCAACACTCCTATAGTTCGGCAAACCACACCTAAAGTAAGTTGCTGTTTGCTTGTCTTTTTAACTACATTAGCAATCGAAAGAAAAGAGTGCTAACCCTCCCTTCCAAGCATAGTAAATTCTGACTGTAACCTTTGGTAAGGAGAGTTAAACACTTCTAATTCAACAGACAACAAATAAACTCTTCAAAATTACTTTATCAATTATCAATAAACGCCTGGAGGATTGCATATGACAAAAGTATCTCTGAGCGTTTCTACAGTTAAACCACTTGGCGATCGCGTCTTTATTAAAGTCGCTGAATCAGAAGAGAAGACCCCTGGTGGAATTCTCCTTCCTGACACTGCCAAAGAAAAACCCCAAGTTGGAGAAGTTGTGGCTGTTGGCCCTGGCAAGTGGAATGAGGATGGCTCACGTCAGACAATAGATGTGAAGGTGGGCGATAAAGTTCTCTATTCCAAGTATGCTGGGACGGACATCAAAATCGGTACTGAAGATTACGTACTAGTGACGGAAAAAGATGTCCTGGCGACGCTTACTTAGTGGGCACTAGGGACTGTGGGGCAAAGGGCAAAGGAACTGGAGAAGTAAAAAGTAAAAAAGTAAAAAGGTAAAAGAAAAAATTCTTTCTTTTTACTTTTAGCTTTTAACTTTTGACTTATTTTTGCCCGATACCCAATCACCAGTACCTAGTACTCGTATTTGTGCAGGAGGAATATTTATGGCTAAACAAATAATTTACAACGAAGAGGCTCGTCGTGCTTTGGAAAAGGGTATGGACATTTTGTCTGAAGCAGTAGCCATTACTCTTGGCCCCAAAGGTCGTAACGTAGTACTAGAGAAGAAGTTTGGTGCTCCTCAGATTGTTAATGATGGCATCACCATTGCTAAAGAAATTGAGTTAGAAGACCATGTAGAAAACACTGGTGTCTCTCTCATTCGTCAAGCGGCGGCTAAAACTAATGATGTTGCTGGTGATGGAACAACAACGGCGGTTGTCCTAGCTAGCGCGATGGTTCGAGAAGGAATGCGGAACGTAGCCGCAGGTGCAAACGCTATTGCCCTGAGGCGGGGAATTGATAAGGCAACCCACTTCCTAGTAGAAAAAATTGCCGAACATGCCCGTCCGGTGGAAGATTCCAAAGCCATTGCCCAAGTTGCTGCCATTTCGGCTGGTAATGACGAAGAAGTTGGTCAGATGATTGCTAACGCGATGGAAAAGGTGGGCAAGGAAGGCGTAATTTCCCTGGAAGAAGGGAAGTCTATGACCACCGAACTAGAAATCACTGAAGGGATGCGCTTTGATAAAGGCTACATCTCTCCATACTTTGTTACCGATCCAGAACGGATGGAAGCAGTTTTCGATGAGCCTTACATACTGCTGACTGATAAAAAAATTACTTTAGTACAAGACTTGGTATCAATACTTGAGCAAGTGGCTCGTGCTGGCAAGCCCATGCTGATTGTTGCTGAAGACATCGAGAAAGAAGCTTTAGCAACTCTAGTAGTCAACCGATTGCGGGGCGTACTGAATGTTGCTGCTGTCAAGGCTCCTGGTTTTGGCGATCGCCGCAAAGCGATGCTAGAAGACATCGCCATCCTCACTGGCGGTCAACTGATTACCGAAGAAGCTGGCCTGAAGTTGGAAAACGCCAACTTAGATATGCTGGGCAGAGCTAGACGCATCACCATTACCAAGGATCACACCACGATTGTTGCTGAAGGCAACGAAAAAGCTGTGAAGGCTCGAATTGAGCAAATTCGCCGTCAAATTGATGAAACTGAGTCTTCCTACGACAAAGAGAAGTTGCAAGAGCGTCTTGCAAAACTAGCTGGTGGTGTAGCTGTGATCAAGGTGGGTGCTGCGACCGAAACAGAAATGAAAGACAAGAAGCTGCGCCTGGAAGATGCCATCAACGCAACAAAAGCAGCTGTGGAAGAAGGTATAGTTCCTGGTGGTGGCACTACTCTGTTACACCTAGCTCCGCAATTGGAGGAGTGGGCTGCAGAACACGTAATTGGTGATGAGCTAATCGGTGCGATGATTGTTGCCCGTGCGCTTTATGCTCCGCTGCGGCGAATTGCTGATAATGCTGGTCAAAATGGCGCTGTGGTTGCTGAACGAGTCAAGGAAAAACCATTTGATATCGGCTTCGATGCAGTCAAGAATGAGTTTGTTGATATGTTTGAAGCTGGTATCGTTGACCCTGCTAAAGTTACCCGTTCTGCTCTGCAAAATGCCGCTTCGATCGCAGGTATGGTGCTGACAACCGAGTGCATTGTGGTTGACAAGCCGGAACCTAAAGCAAAAGCTGCTGCTGGTGCTGGCATGGGTGGTGAGTTTGACTACTAAAAGTTCTCAACGACTATAAGCTATGCAAACCGCCTTCCGTTTTTGAAAGGCGGTTTTTCATGAACAATGTTGATTGTTTTAGTACAGCTTTGCACAAAACTGTAGCGAAATAAAAACGCAGAGGTACGCAGAGTTTTCTGTAAGACTATCGGCTAAGCAATCAAATTCACATGCACTCATCTGTCCAGATTCAAAAAACGATCGCCGTATTCCATCTGTGGTCGATTTTTAAAACATAATTCTGGTCATAGCCTTAAATCACATCAAGCGTTATTTAGCTTTTTGTAAGAAAATGAAATTATTGTAATCACAACTACAAAAAAATAGTTATGCATACAAAAATGAAATTAGTATGAAATCCTTATATTTCATAAGTAACAAATATTTGTCACTCCAGCGGAAATTTGCTCTCGCTGTGCGGAAGATTGCGTAGACGCGCAGCGGCTTGCCGACAGGCATCGCTTCGGCGATGATGCTCAAATGAAAGCTTGTGCTGATATGTGCCGTCGTTGTGCTGAATCTTGTCAGCGAATGGCAATGGCAACTGCATAAGTCACTCTCTTCGCTGGCTGCTGTCATGCGGTAGCCAGCGAATGCAAAACTATGTTGTTTGTTCAGATCGCGATCGCGCTACGTTAACTCCCTACCAAAAGGAGGTTGTTTTACTGTGAAATAACTAACTAAAGTAAATTCATTAGCAAAAAATGCTTTCTTAGTTCAATCAATCAATTAGGGTATCGGGAGGAAGGCTATGAAAGCAGTTGTCATTCGTCAGTATGGTTCCGCAGATGTGTTGCAATATGAAGATGTAGCACCACCGAAAATAAAACCCGATCAGTTACTTGTTAAAGTTCATGCTACTTGCGTTAACCCCGTTGATTGGAAAACCCGCAAGGGTATGTTGAAAATTCTCACAGGCAATAAATTCCCAATGATTCTTGGGTATGATTTGGCAGGTGAGGTTGTAGAAGTTGGTTCTAATGTTACACGCTTCAGGATAGGAGACCAAATTTACGCTACTCTCAGCCCGCTTAGCGGAGGTGCTTACGCAGAATTTGCAGCTGTTCCAGAAAGGTTTGCTGCTCTCAAACCAACAAATATGAGCTATGCAGAAGCTGCCTCTGTACCCATGGTAGGGCTGACTGCTTTGCAAGCACTGCGAGACCAAGGTAAAATTCAGCCAGGACAAGCAGTTTTAATTAATGGGGCTTCCGGTGGTGTGGGAATTTTTGCAGTACAAATTGCTAAGGTGTTAGGTGCAGAAGTAACAGGAGTTTGCAGTACAAAGAACCTGGACTTAGTAAAATCTCTGGGAGCGGATGCCCAAGGGCAAGCCGCTACGCGTCTACGCGTCATTGATTACACGCAACAAGATTTTACCCAAGATACTGTGCAGTACGATATTATTTTTGATGCAGTTGGTAAGCGTTCTTTTTCTGATTGCAAAAAAGTCCTTAAACCAAGCGGAGTTTACGTTACTACACTGCCTACTCCAGAAAATCTCCTACAGCGAGTATTGACTACTTTCATTCCTGGTAAAAAAGCTAAATTCGTGTTTGAATCGCCTAATGCCCAAGATTTAGTTTATCTGAAAGAGTTAATTGAAGCAGGTAAAATTCGCACTGTTATCGATCGCACATATCCCTTACAAGAATTAGCTGCCGCTCATGCCTATAGCGAAGACGGACATGCTGTAGGCAAAATTGCGATCGCTGTTACTACTGGTTAGTGGTTAGTGGTTAGTAGTTAGTAGTTATTCTCCTCATCTCCCCATCTCCCCATCTCCCTATTCCCCACCATCCACTATCCACTAACTACTAACCCTTGACTAGACTTGTTTTTTCCCCAACAAAATAATAAAATATCAATAGTGATTGCATATACAGAAATTTTACTTTTCATATTATCAACCGCATATTTTCGTGCGGATGAGTACACGTTAAGTTATGCAAAAATTTCTTGCCTAAATCGCTGCAAAGTCCTATTGGCAAAGAACTTGCAATTGAGTACAAAAATACCTAACCCTGCACCCAAAAATACCAGAACCCCCAGCCCGAGAATACTAGCACCCCTACCCCCAAAAGAATTTTAAATTTCCATTAAATCAGGGTTTAAGGGATTGAGTACAACCTTAATCAATCCAATAAATCCAATCAGCATCGGATGCACAGTTCCTTTGCAAGCAACCTGATATAAGCAGAAAAATAGGGAACCGCTTTTTTAATCAGGGCATAACCGATGCAACAAACCTTAGACCCGATCCGAAATTCCAAGACTGCAAAAACGTCGGCTAGTGCAAATACCGACCAAAATAAAACTCTGGCTTCTGGAGTTTTTTTGGAACCTCTGTTAAGTGATTTTCGCATCATTTTTGAGCGCGATCCGGCAGCAAGAAATTGGTTAGAGGTGCTGTTTTGCTATCCTGGGTTTCACGCACTTTGTTTGCATCGTCTCGCCCACTGGTTGCACCATCACAAGGTGTTTTTTATCCCCCGCTTAATTTCTCACTTCGGGCGGTTTTTGACGGGGATTGAAATTCACCCAGGTGCAGAAATTGGTAAAGGGGTGTTTATCGACCACGGTATGGGAGTTGTGATTGGTGAAACTGCCATAGTCGGGGATTACAGCTTGATTTACCAAGGTGTCACCCTTGGTGGAACTGGCAAAGAAACTGGTAAACGCCATCCCACCTTGGGCAAAAACGTTGTTGTAGGAGCAGGTGCGAAAGTCTTGGGTAATATTTCCATTGGCGATCGCGTCCGCATTGGTGCTGGTTCGGTTGTGCTGCGGAATGTCCCCTCAGATTGCACTGTGGTAGGAATTCCCGGACGGAATATTTCTCGCAAACGGGATGAGTGTCTCTCTCCTCTTGAACATGGCAAGCTTCCTGATGTAGAAGCAACTGCGATCCGCTCTTTGCTAGAACGCATCGAGCAACTCGAACAAAAACTAAATAGTCAACAGTCAATAGTTGGTGGTTAATAAAACAACCAACAACCAACAACCAACAACCAACAAATGCACAGTTCTAACACTTTAGGCGATCGCTATATTGTCCAGATTCCTTTGAGCGATCGCTGGCAAGTCTATCATCGCTTGCAAGAATTAATGATTCCTTGTTCGTGTCTTCCTGATGGTTCATTGCGGGTACAAATAAATAGCGGTCTTGCTGCAATTCTCGTTCGCAGTACCGTTAAGCAATTTATGGCTTCTCGCCAAGAGTTAATCGATTGGCTAGAGGAATGCTGGCAGCTTTAATTGTTTGACTAACACAATTCATCAAATCTCAGAAGTTTATTTTTGCGGCTAGCATTCTGGGGAATGAGAAAAATTTTCAGCAACGAAGATAGTCATTAGGACTTACGCACTGTACAAATAGACCATCATGTGTATTAACGAAATTTGGTTGTTTCAGGCTTTTTAGAATTACCCTTTGATGGTTGGCGATCGCTTAAAAGCGTCGAAAAACTAAT
>NZ_JACAEU010000050.1:0-16429 GCF_013388695.1 Fischerella sp. | reverse complement strand
TACTTTAACTCCTTGAATCAACTGAGAAAGAACGATTAAAAAGTATATTTTATAGCTGAAAAACAAGAAAAATTTCAGTGATTATGCTATGTGACACCCCAGGGTGCGGAATGTGGGATAGATGTAGTTCAAGCATCCATGCAGCAGTTAAACATAAGAGAAATTGGTCAACTGCTGTTCACCATCGGTTAATATAACGGCGACGTAAAAACAAAGTGACTGTAGCTGTTGCCCTTCACGTCTTAATGTCTACTGTTAATCAGGGGCGATCGCAAAAACTCTGATGCAGACAATAATTAAACTATCTCAAAATTAGGTGATAATAACGACAAATTTGGATTATAGTATGGGTCTGTTCCTAATTGTTTAAAATAATCTTTCCACTTATGATTTAATTGATGCCACTCTTGAGGTCTTGAACCTTTTTCCCTACTAGCTGACTCATAATAAAGCAGTTGAGCATAAGGTGTCACCACATTGCGATATCCTGCTTGATGCGCTTTCAAACATAAATCTACATCATGATAATTTAGGGAAAAATCCTCATCAAGTCCTCCCAATTCATGAAACACCTCTTGTCGAATCATCAAACAAGCAGCAGTTACAGCTAAGTAATTTCTATTGACAATATTTGAACAATGATAGCCGGGATGGGTGCTATCAAAACCATAGAAGGTATGATAAGGAGTGCCATCGAGTAGGACTATTCCTACATGCTGTATTCTGTCATTAGGGGATAGTAATTTTGCTCCTACTGCACCAATTTCTGACTGTTGTGCAAGTTCTAACATTGATTCTATCCAATCAGGAGCAACTACCTCTGTATTATCATTTAACAATAATAGAAATTGCCCTTTAGCTTGAACTGCACCTTGATTAATTTGCATAGATACATTGCAAGGTTCAGCGCAGCGAACTAGTTGCACATCAAAAGCAGTAATTTTGTTTGAAATCGCTTCCGCAATGTCGTAAGCATCTACTAGGATAATTTCAAAATTTCGATAAGTACTCAACTGGTAAATGCTACGGATGCAATTTTCAAGATTGCCCAGAGAAACCTGACCTGCGTTACTACTTTTAACACTCCGAGAAATGATTATACTTACAAGAGGTTGTCCTATTACATCACGTCGAATTCGATAAAGACCTGAATTATTTGTTTGCTCTACAATTCCTGGATAGCAGCTACGTTCTACCATCGCTTGCAGTGCTTTTTGACCTGCAAGATATGCCCAAGGCTTTGCTTCTGACCCCGATGCAGCAGAGGAGGGTATTGTCCGCCAATGATATAGAATTTTTGGAATATGGTATATATTTTTGGTTTTTTCTACAACTCGTAAGACTAGGTCATAATCTTGAGATCCGTTATATTCGCTGCGGAAACCACCAATTTCACGGATAATACTAGTTCGATAAACACCTAAATGGCAGGTGTACATACATGAATAGAAATACTCTGGCGACCAATCTGGTTTAAAAAATGGATCGGAACGTTTACCTTTAATATCTATTTTGTCTTCATCGCTATAAATAAAATCTGCTTCTGGATGTTGATTAATTAGTTTGGCATTTTCAAATAAAGCATCAATTGTTAATTCATCATCATGATCTAAAAGTGCAATATAGTCTCCTGTAGCCAATTCTAAAGCAGAGTTACTTGCAGCAGAAATATGACCATTTTCTGTGCGGAATACAACTTTTATGCGAGGATCAAGTTTACTATAGGAAGTCAAAATAGAGCGAATGCGTGGTTTGGTAGATGCATCATCTACAATACAAAGTTCCCAGTCTGCATAAATTTGATTAATAACAGATTCAATAGCTTTTTCTAACCATACTGCATCTACGTTATAGACTGGTGTAATTACAGAGAATTTGGGACGTAGCTTCCATTGCTTAATTTGCTCATGAGCAGATAAAGTATCTTTTTCATCTAAGCGATGCCTTCTTATCCATTTCTGATAATTTCTCTTTTGCTTCCATTTAGATAAGGATCGCTGAAATAGGAAAGATAGAAGTCCTACCGTTCGTCGTTTTAGCCATATCTGCTTAAGCTTATTAAATTTTTGTGTCTTATCGTTTTTTATCACTAGACTTATAACTTATAGAATGCGAATTCAGAGATAAAAGCTTTTTGCTTTACACTATGCTTCATGCAGGGGAACCGCTGAAATCGGTATTTATTCTTCTTATTTATTACAAGAACATAACGGCTTACAGATTCTAAATCACCATTATCATGTAAGCCGCTTAGGTCTAAATTACTCTTGGTTAGTTAACGCCATGTCTCGCTCTCGTCAGTTAATCCCATCGCTCGCTTTACTTTAAACCATGCTTTTCTCATTTTCCAGAATTTACTGGTTTCCATCGCTTCTACTCTTTGTTTATATCGCTCTAATTCTACTTGAGAGAATATACCAGTTGTACAACCTACAGAATTTACTAAAAGTCTTCTAGTCCAGAAAGGTGCGTTCTCTATGTAAGCTCTTAGAACACGATGATGATTTTTGTAGGTACTTGTAGTTCGACTAAAACCATCTTCTGTGTGTCTATACAAAAATAGAAAATCTGGAATAACATCTAGCGTGTATCCTGATATGGTTAATCGAGCCAAAAACTCCCAATCTTCATAGGAAGTATCGCGATCTTCTTTAAAACCACCAATGTTAAAAAAAGCTTCTCTCTTAATAATGAAATTCGCATCTCCAAATATATTTTCATATGCACCAGCCTCTATACAGCCTCCTAATGGCGCATACGAATATGCATATACCTTTGCAAAAGGGCTAATTTCACTGTCAAAGGCTCTAAAGTAACATGTAAGACAATCAACTTTAGAAGATAATATACCCTTGACCATCTTTTCTAACATTTGTGGTTCGGCTGCATTGTCTGCATCCATAAATACAAGATAATCACCACTTGATTTACTAGCAGCCAAATTTCTAGTGTTACCAATACCTCCATTTTCTTTTTCTACAAACAGCCAATTTTTATGCTGGTATTTTTCTTTCATCTCTGCAAAGACACGACGAGAAAAATCATCAGTAGAACCATCGTTGACAACAACTGCTTCAAAGTTATTGTAAGTTTGCTTATCCAATGATTTAAGTAAATGTGGTAAATATTCACCATAGTTATAGTAAGGTATACACACAGATACTAACAGTTCCTGATTAGAACTACTTAAATTAGTGCAATTTATCTTGGAGACATCAGTACCCGCAACAGTATTGCAAAATTCCTTCCACAAAAATTTGCTATTTTCTGAAGAATATTTACTAGTAATTGGGCCAATACCATGAGTAATACATTCTTCGAGTTTGCTTGCTAAGTTTTTCGGTATAGGAGTGAATAGCCTTGATTCATCACCGAATATCTCTGGTATACCTCCAGTTTTAGCAGCAATGACGTTGAGATTTAGTTCAACACATTCCAAAACGGTGTATGGTAAATTATCAACTAGAGAGGGTATCACTACTAAAGCAGAGGAATTTTTCACCAGAAAATCCAGAGCTTGGGAATGAGACATCTCATTCAAAATCGAATACTTATAAACATCTGAATATTTTTTTAGACATTTTTTAATTGCCTGCTCCGGGGAACCATAGCTAGTCAAGCCCTTTTTACCTAAAAAACTGACTTTTAAAGTTTTTTTAGACTGTTTAAGTTGGGGAGCTAATAACTGTAAAGCATGAAGGAAAACCTCAAATCCTTTTCTAGTTTCTAAACGACCAAAAAAGATGATATGTTCTCCTGTAAAGGACGTTTTAATTGGATTTTGAGTGCTTTCAAATAAGTAAGGTAAAACTACGCGATTATTACTTAAAGTCCAGTCATGTGACTCAGCCCATTTAAACATATATTCGCTTGGGCTGAGCGCATAGTCTGCGTACTGCATGCAGTACCTTTCCATGTAATCTAAAGTCAAATCATCTAATCTGTAACATGGAAACAACTGCATACCTTCCCGAATCCATTCAGTGGAGCTATGGGCCATGCAAGTTACAATAGTGTTATGAAAAGCTTGACCAGTTTGTTTTGCCTGAATAGAAACAAAGCCATTTGCATGCCAGTCTTGGAAGTAACAAATATCAAAGTCTTGTTCCTTCAGCCAGTTATAAATGCGTTGAGAACGTAATAAAAACCAGCGTCCACCACGCATCTCACCATTAAACATTAATGGTAATTCAGATTCATGAATGAATTGGATATTAAACTTAGACTTATAGTATCTGCGCCAAAACCTAATATTTTCAACTTCTACAGAGCCAGTATGTACCACTGTCACATCTTGACTCATCTGTTCAACTAAAAATCTAGCTAAGTAGAAACAGTGTGTACCAATACCTCCATTTTTCACAGGACCAACTATATCGGGGGTTATAATGCAAGCTTTGTAACGACGCATAAAACTCTCTTTGGGTCTAGTTTTGTGAGTTGATATTTTGAATTTGATTAAATGTTTTTAGAGCAGCTTCTATGACCTGGTCGGTGTTGTAGTAACGATATGCTGCTAAACGTCCAACAAAAAATACTTTATTTATAGACTGCTCTAGCATTGCTAATTCTTCGTATTTTTTGTATAAAGCAGCATTTTCTGGAGCTGGTACGGGATAGTATGGATCGCCTGAGCTTTTAGAATACTCGTAGGATATGACTGTATTCCAGCATTTCTGCTTGGTAACATGCTTGATTTCTACAGTACGGGTATAGTCAAAATCATTAGGATAGTTAATTTGAACACATGGTTGCTTGTACTCCTGATAATATTCTTTAAATTCAAAATCCAAAGACCGCCAAGGAAGTTTCCCTAGCTCGTAATCAAAGTACTCATCTATAGGACCTGTATAGACTGTTGCTATGCGTGGTGTAACAAATGGTTTTATCTGTTTGTAATCAGTTTGCAGCATAACCGAAATATTTGGATGCTCTATCATTTTCTGAAACATGGCAGTAAAACCCTGACTGGGAGTTACTTGATATTTATAATCGCTATAACGACTATCTTTGTTAAAACGCACAGGAATTCTACCGCAAACACTGGTATCCAAATCTTTTGGATGCCGTTCCCACTGCTTCAAGGTATAGCCTAAATAAAATGCTTCATATAATTCACGACCTACCTTACTAAGAACATACTCTTCTGAGTTTTGCGGAAATTCTATTTTTTCTCTGACATTTTCTATTAGTTCCTTTGCTTCTTTAACAGAGAGCTTAATATTGTAAAAATTTTCAAGTGTTTCAATATTAATTGGAAAATTAAATAACTCACCTTGAGAATAACTTTTTACAAAATAATCACCTGGTATCCAATCTGTAAATTTGGATAGGTATTCAAAAATTTCTTGATTGTTTGTTCTAAAATAATGAGGTCCATATCTATGAATCATTACACCTGATTTGTGATAACAATCGTAACAATTACCAGCTATATGATTGCGTTTTTCGATAATTAAAACTTTCCAACCTTGCTGATTAGCTGCTCGTTCAGCTATTGTGCATCCAACCGGACCTGCTCCACAAATAACTAGGTCAAAATGATTCATTTTTTCACCTGTGTAATAGTCGATTTACAAACTCTCAAATATTTCACTTCAAGGTCTATTTCTCCTGATATGCAAAAATAATTTGCAAATTTATTTTTAGAAAACAACTGATTAATGCTAATTATTTAAAATTCTTTGTTAAGGACAAATTAGATAAAAATTATCTACTTGTGCAAAGGGTTAGTAAAAATTTAATGACATAGCTATAATGCTGTAATTAAAAGTTTCCTCCTACTGTCACAGATTCTAAATAGTAATCTACGGTTTGACTTGCATCTCCAATAAATCGAATCTTTCCCTTGTCTAACCATATTGCTTGCTTACAAGATTGTTTGATAAACTCTAAATCATGAGACACCACCAAAATAGTTGCGTTTCCGTTCCAAAATTTATCTATTCTTTGCTTACACTTGTTTTTAAAACTTTCGTCTCCTACCGATAAAACTTCATCTAATATCAAAATGTCAGGCTGCACATCAGTGGCAATGGCAAATCCCAACCGCGCTACCATACCCGAAGACAGTCCTTTTACCGGGACTAATGCATAATCTTCTAACTCAGCAAATTCCAAAATTTCTCGCACCCTGGTTCGCATTTGCACTCTAGAAAACCCTAGCAGTACACCGTATAGCAGAATGTTGTCCTTTACTGAAATTTCTGGATCAAATCCTGCTCCGAGTTCAATTAATGGGGCGATTTGACCACGTACTCGTACTGTTCCACTAGTAGGCTGAAGAATACCACAAATCACCTTTAACAAAGTGGATTTGCCAGAGCCATTTGCTCCAATAATTCCTACTTTTTCGCCAGACTTGACTACTAAATCAATTTGGTCAAGCACCATTTTCTTAGCTGGCTTACGATATTTACCTTCTAAGATTGATAATACGGTTTTCTTAAGATCGTAAGAAAACTCCTCTTGCGTTCGTCGCCACAGTGAAACCCGATCTAAGCGAATAACTTCTGTCATTTACAGCAAATCCATAAATTGAGGACGCCACCACTGAAAACAAATCCATCCCAGCGTCACAATAATCATTCCACTTAGCAATGCACCTCCTATTAGGGTTAGATTTGGTAAGCCTTCTGACAATGCAATCTGACGAAAGCTTTCAATAATTGGTGACAATGGATTAATTCCTAAATAAGGCTTGACAGAGTCCGGCACAATTGCTGCTGGATAAAATATGGGGCTGCCCATCCACAATACAAATACGATTAGCTCATAGAAATAAGGTAAATCTCTAAAAAATACGTACGAAGCACTAATAAAAAGACCTAAACCTGTACAAACTAAAATCAAAGCAAACAATGGTAAAAAAAGTGCTAATACATTTAGCAAATTTTTAGACTTAACTAAAGTTATGACTGCCAACAGTGGAAATACGCCAATAGCAAATTGAAATACATTTGCTGTAATCATGGATATAGGGAAAATGCTCACTGGCAGACTAATCTTATTTAATAAAGAGCCATTATTAACTACACTACTTAATGCCTGCGTGGTTGATGCAGAGAAAAAATTAATTACTACCAATCCAGTAAACGCGGCTAAAACGTAGTTAGTAATGGAATTATCATAGTAGGAAGCAAAAGTTGTCCCAAAAATCGCAGTATATAATCCTGTCATTATCAACGGGTTCAACAACGACCAATATACGCCTAAAAATGACCCGCGATAACGCACCTTTAAATTCCGTGATACTAGGACTTGCAGCAATTCCGAATAACGACACCATTGCTGACCTGTGTAAGCTAAAAAAGCATACAACAGTATCGCTATCCCCAAAGTTAGACCGAGCAGTGGTGTTAACATTAACCTAGGCTGATACAGGGTTTGAATGTAGCGGTAAAAATTTCGAGATGATTATACCATGAATAGTTAATCACAACGTAATATCTGTTTTTAATCTTTATTTTTACTCGGCTGTGTCAATCTATAGTGACTCAACTAGCTATATTTACAGCGATCGCATTTCTCTGCCAGTGTATTATCAGTTAACCTTTGCTGTGCTTGTTGCACCTGTTGTGGCAATATTTTTGTATAAAATATTGCCAATATATCCTATAGAATTCCTGCGGATTTGTCTACAAGTTTATAAAGTTTTTGTGAATTTTTTGTAAAAATTATCTTTATTCACTTGCGTGATAGTTCAGATATTGAGTCCCATATACTAAAATCTCAACGACTCAAATTATGAATGAACCAGCATACAATACATACTCACAGCTATTTCAAACATCCTAATTAGAGCAGATTTTGGACTTATATAGTTAAAATACCTAAATTATTCCGGGTTAATTCTGCATCGGAAAAGGAAAATATGCATATTTTCTAACATTTTTGACTTTTCAATTTTTTCAGCAATTTTAACTTTGGTTTGAAAGTAAACTTTTGATATTTAATTCAGAATTTGCCATAACAAATACTGAAGAAGCAACTTTAAAGAGTTTAATTATGACTATTAAAACTAATGCTTACCAAAGATGGCTTGGTAATATTCTATTACTTTTATTATGTATATTTATTACGATAACTATTACATATATTTATCTATCCAATGAACACACATTTTATTATTGGGACTACGCTAACTATAGTAAGTTGACTAGTGCAAAAGCAATTGATTTTCAAGAGTCACCAATCAAAGCACTATACAAAGTTTGGGAATCAACTGGTAGAGATTACAGTGACATTCCCACACTACTACTTGTCCCGTTCATACTCACTTTTGGTGATTCTCGTCTAGTTTTTATACTCAGCATGGCACTGGTATATGTGCTACCTTATGCACTCACAATAGGAGCTATAGCAGCAAAACTCGTTTCATATTATCCACGTACTGTTTATTGGTTCACAGTCTTGCTTACTTTGTTCACACCTATGGTTTGGGCACCAACTTTGCGTGGTTATCCTGATGTAGGCTCCGCTTTACTAATTGCACTAGCAATACTAGTTTACTTGCAAGATTTGCAACTAAAGCAGTGGTGGCAGGTTGTATTGAGCGGCTTTTTTATCTCGGTAGCTATATTATTTCGCCGTCATTTCGTCTATGACGGTATCGCCTTCTTTGCCTCGGTTACATTGCAGACTTTGATTCTTTATGCTGCGAATGTGCGGCAAAACTCATGTGTTGCCTTACGTAACTTATTAAAGACAAGTGTGCGGCTTGGCTTGATGGTGGGTACAAGCCTGATTACGTTAGTCGTACTGGGTTTACCTTTTATAAAAATGGTTCTTAGCACCAATTTCAGTCTTCTCTATGCTTCTTACGAAGTATCCATAACTGAAGGTATTAGATATTACGGATATTCATATGGTTGGCTTGCTTGGATTTTGGCTGGATTGGGGTTTGTCGCAGGAATTAGAACTCGTGTACTAGTACATCCTGTTGCTATCTTTATTGTTCTATTTAGTAGTATTCTGTTGCTGCAATGGTTAATGAGTGTAAAGGTACTAGGAGTTCACTATACTCTGCATTTCACTCTTTTAGTGGTACTAGGTCTTATTGCATTTTGCTGGACAGCTTGGATAACTATAAATAAGAGAACAAGGATATTGGTTGTAAGTGCCAGTATTATTTATTTTATCTTGAATGCTTTTATTGGGCTGGCATCTGTAGAGGCAATCAACAATACACAAATTAGCAAACTTTTTTCAGCTAACTACCCGCCCTTAAACCGTTCAGACTACGATGAAATCATTCGACTAGTTAACTATCTTAGCTCTGTAGCATCTGCAAAAGAGCCGATCTATGTTGCAGCTTCATCAATTTTTTTGAATCAATCTATTCTTTCAGAAGCTGATTTGATATTAAATCAACCTCAGCACAAATTAAATATTTTACCTTCTCCAGACATTGACTCCCGTGATTACTATCCACTAGAGCAGTTATTACAGGCTCAATATTTAGTTGTTGCAACTCCTTTCCAACATCATCTACGACCTGAGGAGCAAAAAGTCGTCAAGGTAGTTGTAGATGCTTTTAACAATAATTGGAAGATTGCACAGGATTTTATTCGCCTTCCGGTACAATTTTCTTTAGCCAATAATGCTGTTGTAAAAGTTTATAAAAGACTTCAGAAAACTTCCCTGGAAACAACCTTATACACGCTTAAACAAATGCATAACTATATTGGCTTACGTCCAGGTCAGCAGTCCGATTGGCTCAAAATCAGTGAAGAACCTAATACATTTATTTGGTTTACTAAACATAGAAACAATACCTATGACATACAAATCAATCCAAATTCTGGGTATAAGCCAAGCACAACATCATTCCTTCACTTAAATAGATTGCCAAAAGATCGAATTGGAATTGCCGGACAAATTAAATATCAAAGTGACAAATCTACTGAGATTTTGATGAAACAGAGAGCCACTGACAACAAATGCTATAAAATGCCTAATCTATCACTATACTTTGATACGGTAAATGCACAAGGCGAATTAGTTGGAAATATGAGATTTCAGCCTCACTCTAGTCACACATCTAATTTTGCTGAGAAAATTCAGGCAAAAGGAGCAGATTATTTACTTTTTAAAGTAAATCTCAGTGATGATGTAAAGGATCCAGTGAATTTGTGCTCTTTAAGCATTACCAGCCTTGATATTTTTGCTAAATAGAACATCCAAATAGCTAAAAAGTCTTGATTGCTGTAATGATAGTGCTCAAATAAAAGAGTAGGAGTATCATCTAGTCTCAGTCTTTTAAATTTCGGAAATTATACCTAAGACTTCAAAGGATTCAGTCATGGAAAATATGGATAAACGGGTACAAAAGGAAGTTGAATTTCATGATAGATGGGCAGCGACTATAGATGTTGTCGCACTCGATGTTGACATTTATTTTGAAGGGTCAACCAGCCCAGAAAACCGCTTTATTATGCGTCAATTAGGTGATATCCAGGGAAAGCGAATTTTGGATTTAGGATGTGGAGCGGGAGAAAACAGTGTCTATTTCGCTCGTAAAGGAGCGCATTGCATCGCCAGTGATATTTCTTCAGGGATGGTAGAAACCGCCCTTAAGTTAGCAGATAAGTATGGAGTTAAAGTTGATGGGAAAGTTATTAATGCAATGAATATTGATTTTCCCGATAATAGTTTCGATATTGTTTATGCAGCTAATATCCTCCATCATGTCAACCCAAAATTAGCTTTACAGGAAATGTATCGAGTTGTCAAACCAGGGGGTAAGGTTTGCTTTTGGGAGCCGCTCAAACATAACCCAATTATTAATATCTATCGTCAGATAGCTAAAGATGTCCGAACAGAAGATGAAGCACCGTTAGATATTAATATTATCCAGTTTACTAAAAAATTATTTTCCGATGTTAAATTCGATACTTTTTGGTTAATCTCTCTCTGGATTTTTATTCAGTTTTACTTGATTGAGCGAGTTTCTCCCAATAAAGAACGTTATTGGAAAAAAATTATTTACGAAGAACCTCGTCTTCGGCGCTTATACTTCCGCTTGGAACGTCTTGATTACCTTGTCAAAAAGCTACCTTTTATGAAAAGATTTGCTTGGAATATCGCAGTTGTTGCCACGAAGTGACAGTAAGTAGATGAGATGATTTTAACTACTCAACCAAAACAATTAGAGTGACAAAGTTAGCTGGATGAAAAGCACAATCTCCGGTAAGCTAATTCGAGAGAAACAGATTGCTACTGGAGGTTGTGTTGCAAAAAACGGTGGTAGGTTTCCAAGTTATGAAGATAGTCAACATTGACACTAACTAAAAAAACAAGTCCATTTAAAATTTATACAACTTTTTACAGTTTTCAACTTAGATTTCTACCCCTACTGCTTTTTAACCAAAATTACTCCAAGGCTTAAGTTTTTGGATGTTAAACTTTAAAACCAGTATTTTCCTGCTTTTTGTTGTCTGCATTATCGCCATTGGTCTAGCAGTATATTTACTAGGAGGCGTTGAGCCAGCACAAATTCAAGCTTGGCTCAGGTTTGCTGGTATCTGGGCACCCATTATCTATATTGTTCTGTATGTTGTGGCAACTATTTTAGTTCTGCCCTCAACTGCACTTAATTTGACTGGCGGTGCAATTTTTGGCCCAGTGCTAGGCGTTATCTGGACTAGCCTTGCGGCAATCATTGCTGCAATTGTGTCTTTCACATTTACCCGCACTGTTGGACGTGAGGCAGTAGCCAAACGACTAGCTGGAAAGTGGCAAGCAATGGATGCTGAGGTGCGTCGGGGGGGGCTGTTCTATATGTTTGCTATTCGCTTGGTAGCAATCATGCCCTATGGTCTGGTGAACTTTGCTGCGGGGCTAACATCGGTCAGCTTTAAAGATTATGTTCTGGGTACAACCTTAGGCACTGTTCCTGGTGTCCTACCTTTTGTATTGCTAGGCAGTTACGGTTTGAAGGCTCTTAGAACAGGAGATTTCTTGCCATTAATGGGAGCTTTGTCGCTAACTGGAATACTAGTAACAGCAGTTACTTGGTATCGCCATCGTCGCAGCTTCCCTAAAAAAGCCACAGAAATTCTAGATAAGTCAGATTCTAAGGATGGATGAATGGTGTACCCTAAGTATTCTTTTATTGTCCCGATTTACAACGAAGAAAAAACTATTCCAGAAATGTATCGGCGGATTAGTGCAGTGATGGAGCAGCTTGATGATTCGGTGGAATTAATATTGGTCAATGATGGCAGTCGAGATTCCTCACTCAAATTAATGCGAAACCTTCATCAATCCGATCCACGCGTTTGCTACCTGAGCCTAGCTCGTAACTTCGGGCACCAAATCGCTGTAACAGCTGGCCTCAATTTTGCTCGGGGTCAGGTCATCGTTATCCTCGATGCTGATTTACAAGATCCACCAGAACTAATTCCGGACATGATTCAAAAGTGGCGACAAGGCTATCAAGTTGTCTATGCAGTGCGTACCCAACGCCACAAGGAGAGCTGGTTCAAGCGCTTCACTGCCTATTTATTCTATCGCCTTCTCAAACGCCTTGCAGATGTAGATATTCCTAATGATAGTGGCGATTTCTGTCTTTTGGATCGGCAAGTGGTAGATGTTCTCAATTCCATGCCAGAGCGCAATCGCTATCTTCGGGGTCTACGTTCTTGGGTTGGCTTCCAACAAACATTTATTCGGTTTGAGCGTGAACCCCGCTTTGCTGGTGATGTCAAGTACACCTTTAGTAAATCCTTAGCTTTAGCTGTAAATGGTTTGGTATCCTTCTCAAAATTGCCACTGCGAATCTCAACCTATATTGGGTTACTAGCAGCGTTGACGGCAATTTTGATGGGTTTTTTAGTTCTTTATTGGCGCATTTTTGTCCCCCACTCGCCTTTAACTGGGTTTACGATCATTTTGGTCGCCATATTCTTTATAGGAGCTGTTCAGTTACTTTGTGTTGGCATTTTAGGTGAATATGTTGGACGCATCTACGAAGAAGCCAAAGGTCGGCCCCTCTACACTCTTGGAGAAGTGGGCGGATTTAGTGTCACCGGTAAGCAATTAGAGGCAGGTTTTAAGAGCTTATCCGAAAACCCTAGATGAGCGGAAATGATGAAAGCACAAGCACAAAGTAAGAAAAGCTAAATAGTTATCCCCTTGCTTTTGTAGATGTAAAAAATTATACCTAATACTTCACAGGCTATTCATCTACTCAGATGCTTTCCTACTTTGTTTATATCTCTACAAAAGTGAGATTTTTGCTCATCAAAGTTTTTGATGTTTTAGCTTAAGAAAGAAAACCATTTCCAGCGATCGCCTATCCTCACGCCCATGCTCACCAAATCATAGTTTTCCCCATCAACGAGCCACAAGAATTCCGAGAAAGACCCAGATTCAGCTACACTGATTTTTGGTTAATTGCATTGTGAGTTGGCATGGAAATCGGACAGAAAGTCAAAGTTTATCGTTTGCGCGATCGCGTATCTGCCCCTGTAGTCCAAAGGTTAGGACAAATCGGTATTATCGAAGGCTTCAAAATGACTGATGCTAGTGGTGTTGGTGTTGTTGTCAAGTTTGATGATAATTTTGCCACTTGGTTTTTTGAAGATGAACTCAAAGTAGTACAGTAGGTACAAACAAGTCACCAGTAGCTCAATCCGCTGATTGCTAAACTTCGGAAAGAAGCTACTAAAATAAGCCGAATGCTAAGTTGGAGTTGAAAAACCGGCGGTAAAAACAGGAATCAAGTAATGGCCCTGATATTGACATTTTTGGGCAAAAGCGGCACTCCTCGCACAAAAGTGGCGATCGCCGCTGCCAAATTATTGGCAAGCCAAGGAAAGTGCGTACTTCTAGCTGGAAGTGCAGAACCAGCATTACAAATTTTGTTGGGTGTCCCGATCGGTTCTGACCCCCAAGAAATAGCTGCTAATCTACAAGTTGTACAGTTTAAAACATCTGTACTGCTAGAACGTAGCTGGGAAGATGTGAAAAAACTGGAAGCGCAATATCTAAAAACACCCATCCTCAAAGATGTTTATGGTCAAGAACTATCCGTCTTACCGGGGATGGACAGCGCCCTTGTTTTAAATGCCATTCGTGAGTATTACGAAAGCGGCAAATATGACGCGATTATCTACGATGGCAGCGGTGACACCACCACTTTGCGGATGTTTGGGATGCCAGAGTCTCTAAGTTGGTATGTGCGGAGATTTCGGCAATTGTTTGTTAACTCCGATTTCGGCAAGGCAATTTCCGAATCGCCCTTGATTCAACCACTAATTAGCACTTTTTTCAACATCAACTGGACAGCAGATAACTTTGGCCAACCCACTAACCAAGTCAACAATTTTTTAGACAAGGGTAAAGCTGCCCTTGCCGATCCCAAGCATGTTGCCGCTTTCTTGGTGACAACCCCTGACCCTATTGAAGTTGCTTCTGCCCGTTACCTTTGGGGTGGTGCCCAACAAGTCGGTTTAACCGTAGGTGGTATTATCCTTGTATCTTCTGACAGCAACATTCATCTCTCTGAGGAATTTACTCCCTTACCTGTGAGTGTCGTTCCAGATATCAAAGCCGAAGACTGGCAAACGTTGATGGATGCCTTACCCAACTTTACAGCACAAGCTGTGCAAGCTCCCAAACCAATTGAAATCGACATTCACGAACGCAAGGTAAGTTTATTTTTGCCTGGATTTGATAAAAAACAGGTCAAACTCACCCAGTACGGGCCAGAAGTCACTATAGAAGCAGGAGACCAAAGACGGAATATTTTCCTACCTCCTGCCTTGAGTGGCAGACCTGTTACTGGCGCAAAGTTTCAAAATAATTATTTGATCATCTCTTTTTAGGAAATGGGAATAGGTAATAGGTAATGGGTAATGGAAAAAACAATTGCCAATTACCTATTACTAATTAGCAAGTATGCCTTATGTCAGACTCAACTCCGATAACTCCGAATTCCAATACACCTGATGCACTAGAGTCAGTAGCACCAACTGAGGAAGCAGCTACTGTTAGTCGCACTGCCAAAACCAGACAACTTCTGGGCATGAAAGGTGCCGCATCTGGAGAAACATCGATTTGGAAAATTCGCTTGCAGCTGATGAAGCCGATCACCTGGATTCCCTTGATGTGGGGTGTAATCTGTGGTGCGGCTTCTTCAGGCGAGTACACCTGGACGCTGGAAAATGTTTTGAAGTCTTTGTTGTGTATGCTGCTGGCTGGCCCGGTGATGGCGGGTTACACCCAAACCATGAATGAATACTACGATCGCGAAATTGACGCCATCAATGAACCCTACCGTCCAATTCCCTCAGGGGCAATTCCCTTACCCCAAGTAGTCACCCAGATTATAGTATTGCTTTTAGCTGGAATTGCCATCGCATTTACTTTGGATGTTTGGGCAGGTCATGAATTTCCTACCATCACAGTTATCGCGTTGGTGGGTGGCTTGATTGCCTACATTTACTCTGCCCCACCTCTGAAGCTAAAACAAAATGGTTGGCTAGGCGGTTATGCCCTTGGTGCTAGTTACATCGCCTTTCCTTGGTGTACCGGCCATGCTTTGTTTGGGGAACTGAATTGGAAGATTGTAGTTTTCACTGCGATTTACAGCTTGGCTGGGTTGGGTATTGCCGTTGTCAATGACTTTAAGAGTATAGAGGGCGATCGCAAATTCGGATTAAAGTCATTACCTGTCATGTTTGGTGCTAATAGTGCCGCTTGGATTTGTGTAGTATTGATTGATGTCTTTCAAGCGGCGATCGCTGCCTATCTAGTCTACGTTCATGAGAATTTGTATGCCGCACTTCTGGCATTACTAATCATCCCGCAAATCACCTTTCAAGATATGTATTTCCTGCGTGATCCTATGAATAATGACGTAAAATACCAAGCCAGCGCTCAACCTTTCCTAGTTTTGGGAATGCTTGTTGCTGGTTTGGCAATTGGTCATGCTGGCATATAATTCACCCTTTTGTTATCTCTTTGGTAAGAGGTCATGAGTGAGGAATGAGAAGTTAAGATCGCTAGTAACTTCTCGATCCTCACTCACAGTTTTTATAAGTCTTTTCCAAAAATTGCCGTGTTACAAATACTGTCTTTTCTCATTCATACAATTCAACAGCTTTTAGTGCCGATTTGCTTTGTCAGCGCTTGGGTGTTAATTATTCTGGTTGCGTGGAGTTTATGGGCAGCAACGCGCGACAGCGTTAAGACAGCTCAAAAAATGCATCAAATCCCCTGCGCCAGCTGCCAATATTTTACCGACGATCATCGTCTCAAATGCACAGTTCATCCCTCAGTTGCCAATACAGAAGAGGCAATAAATTGTATCGACTATCAAGCTAAGACGAATGCGATGTTTTATTAGGGATGTTAGTGGTTAGTGGTTAGTGGTTGGTGGTTGGTGGTTGGTGGTTGGTGGTTGGTGGTTGGTGGTTGGTGG
>NZ_JACAEU010000008.1:0-8150 GCF_013388695.1 Fischerella sp. | reverse complement strand
GAAGAGGGATGGGGAGATGGGGAGAGTGAGGGAGTGAGTATTGGGCATTGGGCATTGGGCATAGTTAACAACCTCTAACTACTAACCACTAACCCTCCGGGTACTCTACGAGAAGCCGCCCTGATGGGCGTCTACGCCAGTCGCTCATGGGGGGAACCCCCTTTGGAGCGCGCTGGCTCACCACTAACCACTAACCACTAACCACTAACCACTAACTACTATCTACTAACAAATGACCAATGACAAAGGACAAATGACAGACACTATTTGGAAACAAGGTGAATTAATAGAACTTAATATTTCAGACACTAGCGATACGGGTGATGGTGTTGGACGATCGCATGAGCGGGTAGTATTTGTACCGGATACTGTGCCAGGCGATCGCGTTGTTGTTCGCTTGGTACACGTCAAACCGACCTATGCTCACGCTAAACTCAAGCAACTGTTGGAGCCATCCCCCCATCGTATTCGACCTAGTTGCATTGTGGCTGATAAATGTGGTGGTTGCCAGTGGCAGCATATAGATTATCAATATCAGTTAGAAGCTAAGCGCAATCAAGTTATTCAAGCTTTAGAACGCATTGGTGGTTTTGTGCAACCACCAGTAGACGCTGTTTTGCGAGCTCCTTCACCTTTGGGCTATCGTAACAAAGCCACCTATCCTGTGGGTGTATCAGCAACAGGAAATGTACAAGCAGGTTACTATCAAAAAGGTAGCCATCAATTAATTAATTTAAATCAATGTCCAGTCCAAGATGCAAGATTAAATCCTTTATTAGCAGAAGTAAAACAAGATATCCAAAAGCGAAATTGGCAAGTTTATAAAGAACAGTTTCATAAAGGAGTAATACGTCATCTTGGGTTACGCATTGGTCGTCGCACTGGAGAAATGTTGCTGACTTTAATAGTAAAAGACTGGAATTTACCTGGAATTCAAGAGCAATCACAGGAGTGGTTGAACCGCTATCCAACTTTAGTAGGAGTTTGTTTAAACCGGAACCCAGAACGAACAAATGCCATTTTCGGTTCTGAAACTCGTTGTATTGCTGGTATTGGCTACCTGCGAGAAGAATTCGCAGGATTAGAATTCCAGGTGCGACCAGATACGTTTTTCCAAGTTTATACGGAAACGGCGGAGGCATTGTTACAGGTCATTCAATCAGAATTGAACCTGCAAGGAAATGAAGTGCTAGTTGATACCTATTGTGGTATTGGTACATTAACTTTGCCACTAGCAAAACAAGTACACCAAGCAATTGGCTTGGAAATACAATCAGAAGCCGTAGAACAGGCGATTTTGAACGCAAAACGCAATCAAATTAATAATGTGACTTTTATGACGGGTGCAGTAGAAAAGGTACTGCCACAACTGAAGATGAAGCCAGATATTGTTTTGCTAGACCCACCACGTAAAGGATGCGATCGCAAAGTTATAGAAACTTTATTAATATCTAAACCAACTTGTATAGTTTATGTCAGCTGTAAAGTAGCGACCCTAGCCCGCGATCTGAAATTACTTTGCGAAAATGGAGTGTATACTCTCATACGCGTACAGCCAGCTGATTTCTTTCCCCAAACTGCACATGTAGAAACAGCAGCCTTTCTTGTTTTATCAAGTTTGCATAAAGCTTAGATAAGTCCTTTACAAAAACTCAAATTTTAAATTTGTAGTCTAGCGCATAGTAAAAATGCTAAACTTGAATTAAGCTAAAAATATAATTCCATTTGTGCAAAAGAATAGAAGTTGCATGGGCTACTCTCAAACGTGAATTTGGGTTGTTTAAACTACAAATCGGCAAATAAAAGAGTATAGTGATGCTCTTTTACAAATACAAAGCATATTTTGAGTTGCTGACTGCTTGAGCAGATTCGTTTGAGCCGTTTTATATAAGAGCAGCCCAATATCATTAGGAGAGCCAACGCTCCCTAGCATTTTCAAAATTTAGTTCCAAAGACGTAAGTTTGAAGGCAACACGACCACCTCACAAAAAATCAGGGTGCCTGTGACAGCAAACTGATGTCTAGCTAACTCTGAAGCTGCGGGGTTTCTCTTGTGATCACCATTTCACTTCGTCCGGTTGGACGTAGTTGGGGTACTATTAGTTTTGCCTCAACTCTATATCTCTGCCCAATATTAGATTTACTCTTGGCAGAAATTCCAATACAAATGCAATCCGAACTGCGTCTAGGGCTTCAAGAAGCCTTAGTTAACGCAGCTAAACATGGCAATAATCTTGATCCCAGTAAAAAAGTTGTAGTGCGTTTTTCTTTAATAGATAATAAATATTGGTGGATAATATCAGATCAAGGCGGAGGCTTTACTCCTTCGTGTAGTTGTAGTATCGATCCAACAGAATTCCTGCCACCAGATGAGTCAGAAAGCGGTCGTGGTTTATCGATTTTGCATCAGGTTTTTGACGAAGTTGAGTGGAATAGAAAAGGTACTGAGTTAAGGCTTTGCAAACAACTAGAGCAAAATCGACTTCGGATACCGCTATTGCGTAATTAGATAGTAGATAGTAGTTAGTAGTTAATTGTTTACCACAAACCACAAACCACAAACCACAAACCACTAACTATTTTTTTGTCCGTGAGTAGGACACGGTGGCGCAGAAATAGAATGGTCTAACCAACCTGTTGCTTGTTCTAATCGTGCTAGAGCTTCTTGTGGTTGTTCCTTCAGGAGGAACACAAGAGCTGCGGCTACTTGTTCGCTAGCGCGAACTTTGCGGTTAGACTTGAGGCGATGCCAATCATTTGGAGATATACTTAACCTCTCCATTAAAGCTTGTGCTAGTTCTAAAGTAGTAAATTCATTCAGTTGACTGTTGTTAGGTAGCTGTGTAGATTGAGACATACACTTTTGGCAAAGTCGCATTTACCTTTACTGTACTACTTTAAATGAAGCAGCCTCAAAAACCGTCAGAGCCATCAGATGAAGAAAATCAGGAATTTGATTTTGAACAAGAACTGTTGGAAGTTGAGCGATCGCTTGTGGCATTAAAAGAACGCTACAAACAAATACAACGCGATCGCCGCAAACAAAAACAATTACAATACAAATTTAATGAACTTAATCAAAATAAACATCATACGCCAGAAATAAAAGCTGAATTGAGACAAATTCAGCAGCAACTAGAAGTGTTAGAAGTTTGCTTAGAAAGTCAGTTGTTTTCTTGGCGCAGTTTCAAAGAACCTTTTTGGCAAGCTGTCCGCTTTGGCGGATTGGGCGTTATCATAGGCTGGATATTAAAATCTTGTGGTGGATAAGGACTGGGGACTGGGTACCGGGAATTGACCTTATCTTTAATTTCCAATCCTTAATTTAATATTTAAAGTCTAAAATTCTAAAAATACCGCACTCTAAATTTTATGTTCGGATACAGACATGGTAAATCTAAGGATTGCTGAAATATTACGAGATGGTCAGCCTGATGAGTCACTCAAGGTACAAGGTTGGGTTCGCACAAAACGTGAATTAAAAGATTTTGCTTTTATTGAAGTAAATGATGGCTCATCTTTGGCTAACTTACAAATAGTAATTAATCAAGATTTGCCAGACTATGAAGCGATCTTGAAAAAGCTGAATACAGGTGCTTCCGTAGAAGTATCTGGGGTACTTGTAGCTTCCCCAGCCAAAGGACAGCGCGTAGAATTGAAAGCAAATAGCGTCAAAGTTTACGGAGAAGCCGATCCCGAAACTTATCCTCTGCAAAAGAAACGCCATTCCTTTGAGTTTCTGCGAACTATTGGACATTTGCGATCGCGCACCAATTCCTTTGGTGCAGTTTTCCGCGTCCGTAATGCTTGTGCTACAGCCATACACCAATTCTTCCAAGAACGCGGCTTTATGTGGGTACACACTCCCATCATTACCGCCAGTGACTGCGAAGGTGCAGGAGAACTTTTCAGCGTCACCAGTTTAGATTTAAAAAACATTCCCCACACAGAAACCCAAACAGTAGATTATAGTAAAGACTTCTTTGCGAGACCTACATACCTAACAGTTAGCGGTCAACTAGAAGCAGAAATCATGGCGATGGCGTTTAGTAACGTCTACACCTTTGGCCCTACCTTCCGCGCCGAAAACTCCAATACTTCCCGCCACTTAGCAGAATTTTGGATGGTCGAACCAGAAATGGCTTTTTGCGACCTCCAAGGAGATATGGATTTAGCTGAGGAATTCCTCAAATATATTTTTAAATATGTACTGGAAAAATGCCCAGAAGACATGGAGTTTTTTAACCAGCGCATAGATAATACTGTGCTGGCAACCGCAGATAATATTATCAATAATCAATTTGAGCGCATCACTTACACAGAAGCCATCAAACTTTTAGAAAAAGCCGATGTCAAGTTTGAATATCCAGTCAATTGGGGCTTAGATTTACAATCAGAACACGAGCGCTATCTCTGTGAACAACTTTTTAAAAAACCAGTTATTGTCACAGACTACCCAGCGCAAATCAAAGCCTTTTATATGCGCTTAAACGACGATGAAAAAACCGTCCGCGCAATGGATATCCTTGCGCCGAAAATCGGCGAAATTATCGGTGGTTCACAACGGGAAGAACGCCTAGAAGTACTCGAAAAGCGAATAGAAGCGCAAGGGATGAAGCAAGAAGATTTATGGTGGTATCTTGATTTGCGTCGCTATGGTACTGTTCCCCACGCTGGTTTTGGACTAGGTTTTGAACGCCTCATACAATTTATGACGGGAATGGGAAATATCCGCGATGTGATTCCTTTTCCACGTACGCCAGAAAATGCTGAATTTTAGTCATTAGTCATTTGTAGTTAGGTAGGTTGGGTTGAGAAACCCAACATTTTTTATATTTTTTCTTAGTGTCTTGGTGTCTTGGTGGTTAAAAAAAATCTTGAATTACTAAGGCACCAAAACACCAAGGATTTTTTGCCTTCTGCCTTTGTGTTTTTGTCACTGCCAGTGTAATATTATATTTCTAAGTCCCGTAAGCCGATGGAGAAACCGGGATTTGAGAGGAGAAGATTTTATGGGGCTGTGGCAGTGGCTAACACAGCAAAAAAGATTGGTGTCGCTGTTCTTGCTGGGCTTGGGTTTGAGCTTAGCAGTTGCATCTTGTTCAGCGTCCAAAGCTCAAAATCCCGATGTAGAGATAACGCTGGTTTCTTATGCTGTCACCAGACCAGCATTCAAGAAAATTATCCCCCAATTCGTGCAAGAGTGGAAAAAGCAACACAATCAAAGAGTATTGTTTAACGAAAGCTATGGGGGTTCTGGCGCTCAAACCCGTGCCGTCATTGATGGCTTAGATGCGGATGTGGTGAATTTGGCGCTGGCGTTGGACATTAAAAAAATAGAAAAAGCAGGGTTAATTCAAGCAGGATGGGAGAAAAAAGCACCGAATAATGCGATCGCCACTAAATCTGTCGCAGTGCTTGTCACCCGTAAAGATAATCCCAAACAAATCAAGACGTGGGCAGACTTGACAAAAGACGGAGTAAATGTAATCACGGCTAACCCCAAAACTTCTGGAGTAGCGCGTTGGAATTTTTTGGCTTTATGGGGTTCACAAAAAGAAACTGGGGCTTCTGATGCCCAAGCCCTAGAATTTACTAGCAAAGTCTATAAAAACACGCCCGTGTTACCTAGAGATTCCCGTGAAGCTAGCGATGTCTTTTTCAACCAAGGTCAGGGGGATGTTTTAATCAACTACGAAAACGAAATCATCTTGGCTGGATTGAGAGGTAAAAAAAGTCCCTATATAGTTCCGCAAGTGAATATTTCGATTGAGAATCCCGTGGCTGTCGTAGATAAAAACGTTGAAAAACACGGCAATCGAGAAGTAGCCGAAGCCTTTGTGAAATATCTTTTTACTCCAGCAGCACAGCGAGAATTTGCCAAAGTCGGATTTCGACCCGTAGACGCCACAGTTGCCCAAGAACTTGCTAATCAGTTTCCTCCAGTCAAAACCCTATTTACAGTTCAAGAATTGGGCGGATGGGATCTGGTGCAAAAGCAATTCTTTGCCGATGGGGCTGCATTTGATGAAATTCAGGCAAGCCTTAAGTAAGAGGAGGGGGAGATGGGAGGAGTGGGCATCGGGCATCGGGCATTGGGCATTGGGAATTGAGCATTGGGAATTGGAAATAACCAGCAACCAACCAACAACCAACAACCAACAACCAACAACCACTAACCACTAACTACTAACTCTTGACTAAATGACTATATCCGAAATCCAAAATCCAAAATCTAAAATTCAAACTTCAAAATTCAATATCCCTAAAATATCTTGGCCTTGGCGAATCACCATCGGTTATCTCACCATCATGCTGTTGATACCAATGGCGGCACTACTATTGCAGGCAAGCATGGTTGGGCCAGTTGAATTCTTTCAAATTGCTACTAGTCCAGTAGCTCTTTCAGCATACGACGTAACATTTATTACAGCTTTGTTGGCAGCTGCCCTCAATGCACTATTTGGTACGTTAGTGGCTTGGGTATTGGTAAGATACGACTTTCCGCTGAAGCGGTTTATTGATGCAGCGATTGATTTACCGTTTGCCTTACCGACTTCGGTAGCGGGACTTACTTTAGCCACAGTATATAGCGAAAATGGCTGGATTGGTTCATTACTTGCACCTTTGGGAATTAAAGTTGCTTTTACTCGCTTAGGTGTAGGTGTAGCGATGCTATTTATTTCCCTTCCGTTTGTGGTGCGGACTTTACAACCAGTGTTGCAAGAAATGGAACGGGACATTGAAGAGGCGGCTTGGAGTTTGGGGGCATCAAAATTTCAAACTTTCTGGAGAGTAGTTTTACCCCCTCTGTTCCCAGCCCTACTGACAGGGGTAGCACTGGGCTTTTCTCGTGCTGTTGGAGAATACGGTTCGATTGTGATTGTTGCCTCAAATATTCCTTTTAAGGATTTGATTGCATCGGTGCTAATTTTCCAACGATTAGAACAATATGACTACGCTGGTGCAACCGTGATTGGTACAGTGCTTTTGGGTATTTCGCTGTTGCTGTTGTTGGTTATTAACCTATTGCAAGCTTGGGGAAGACGTTATCAAAGGTAATAAAGAATTGGAAATGGGAGAGTGGGAGATGGGGAGAATAACCACTAACTACTGTACGGGCGGGTTTAGCTATCAAACTTTTGAACTTCCAAAGACAAGATATCTATTCAAACCCGCCCCTACTAACTCTTGACTCTTGACTCTTGACTCTTGACCATTGACTATGAAAGCTAAGCACATAAATCAAGAATCTCGTTGGGTAAAGGTAGTTTTAATTGCAGTAGCTGTTATTTACCTTGCCCTTGTCCTATTCATCCCAGCAATAAATGTCTTTGTCCAAGCTTTCCAGGGTGGAATTGCAGCTGTTTGGGGCTATCTGACAACAGATGAATTTATTCACGCTGCACAGCTAACTCTATTGATAGCCTTGATTGTGGTGCCGCTAAATGCCGTATTTGGACTATGTGCTGCCTGGGTTATAGCCCGCCATAAGTTCCCCGGTCGCGCCTTGGTAATTAGTATTTTAGATATTCCCTTTTCCATTTCACCAGTCGTTGCTGGTTTGATGATGGTTTTGCTCTATGGGCGTCATGGCTGGTTAGGGCCGATTTTGGAAAACACAAATTTCAAGGTGATATTTGCTTTACCAGGAATGATTATCGCCACAGCATTTGTTACTATGCCTTTTGTCGCTCGTGAAGTTATTCCTGTCTTAGAAGAAGCTGGTTCCGATCAAGAAGAAGCTGCGAAGACTCTAGGCGCTGGTGATTGGCAAACTTTCTGGCATGTTACCTTACCCAATATCCGCTGGGGTCTGCTTTATGGGTTGATTTTAACCAACGCTAGAGCGATGGGTGAATTTGGGGCTGTATCTGTGGTCTCTGGCAACATTATCCGTAAAACTCAAACCTTACCTCTGTACATTGAAGAGGCTTATAAGCAGTATGAAA
The DNA here is from genome assembly GCF_013388695.1 of Fischerella sp. NCBI lineage: Bacteria > Bacillati > Cyanobacteriota > Cyanophyceae > Nostocales > Hapalosiphonaceae > Fischerella > Fischerella sp. The sequence continues at coordinate 198 of NZ_JACAEU010000008.1, read as the reverse complement.
CCCAAACAGCATTTGCTGCTGCTGTCTTGCTTGCTTGTTTGGGATTAGTGACGCTAGTTTTGAAAGAAATTGTGGAACGTAAGTAGAACGAGGTGAAAAAACCAAACTATGTAAAGATAAGTAAATACATAGAATGCGTCTACAAAGGTAACAGCGATATGGGTAGCCGTTTAAGGGTATTTCTGACTAAAGAGCAAG
>NZ_JACAEU010000049.1:0-6105 GCF_013388695.1 Fischerella sp. | reverse complement strand
TATTGCGACTCAAACCGAGCAGTTCCTCGACCCATGCTTGACACTCATGCCAAGCAACTATCCAATTTTGACCATATAAACCTATCCAGAAATTACTGTGACGTTTTTGAGTTCTATTTCTGGTTCAATTTACGAGACCGTTCTTTTTTACCATTAAACTTTACCTGACAGATAGCTGCTTAATAACTGTACAGTTCATTCTCAATAAGCACTCAAATTTTTCAAGGGGTCTGTGTCCCTCACATCTTTAGCTGGCTAGGTTTAGAGGCGATTGTCGCCCCTTGAAGCAAATGAGTCTGGGCATGAGGAAAAGCCATCAAGAGACGTTGTGCAACTTCAGCAAATGCCGGATCTCCTGTACCGTAGTCTGCAATGACGCAGATAAACATTTTGCCTCTCCAGGTCAGAGTAGTGATTCCAATTCGGAATTGAGGGAGTGGGTGATGCTCAAACGCCCCCGTGAACCTACCTCATCAGCAGTCTAGATGCGATCGCCTTTATATGCAAGACTCCCGCACAAAATTGCGTATAAGTCATTTTAACTAACCTTCCGCAGACTCACTTAGTACAACATTTCATAAATTCGTAGCGAGTACAATTCTGAAATACTCTGCGCCCCTTTGCGCTTACCTCTGCGACCCTCTGTGTTTCAAATCACTTTTTCTCTCAAAACAAAAAACGCCAGGGAGTGTTACCGTGTTTCCACCCCTAGCGCTTTTTGTTTTACACTTACTCCTCACACACAACTAAAAGATATCACTACTTTAATTCTGTTACAAGTATGCTAAGTCATACTTTATAAATTAAACATAAAATAAGTGTTTTTTGTAAAGATTGTGATTAGTTGTTGTTTGTTATATGTTGTTTGTTCTTTGGAATACTACCAACAAACAACAATCAACTATCATCCCAAAACAAAAAGCGCCAGGGAGTGTTGCCGTGTTTCCACCCCGAGCGCTTTCTATTTTACACTTGCTCCTCACACACTATTTAAAACTACCATTACTTCAGTCTAATAACAAGTACTTAATATATAAATTTTTGAAGGTGATAACTTAATAAATTAAAAAGCGCTAGGGAGTGTTGCCGTGTTACCACCCCTAGCGCTTTTTGCTTCAAACTTAACTCCTCACACACAACTAAAGACTAACATTAGGCTTTACATAGCCACCACCATATTAGTGACACTTTGGCAAGTGTACTATCTTACTTCTAATGCAAAAAGTGACGTACGCCGGTAAAGACCATTACCAAACCTAGTTCGTTAGCAGCTTTGATAGAATCTTGATCTCGCAAACTTCCACCCGGTTGCACGATCGCAGTAATTCCTGCGGCGGCTGCTGTTTTGACAGAATCATCGAAGGGGAAAAATCCATCACTGGCGAGTATTGCTCCTTTGGCTTTTTCTCCAGCTTGTTCTAGAGCTATTTTCACCGAACCAACGCGATTCATTTGTCCTGCACCCACACCCAAAGTTGTGCGATCGCTACTCACAACTATGGCATTTGATTTAACATGCTTGCATACTTTCCACGCAAACAATAATTCTTCTAATTCATTCACTGTGGGTTGACGTTCAGTCACGACTTGCCATTGACTGGTATCGGCGACAATGTCATCTGCCGCTTGAACAAGAAAACCACCTGCGATCGCCTTGATTGTATCTTTGGGGCCATTGCTTAAATCAGGTAAAATCAATACCCGCACTTTTGACTTAGCAGCGAGAATCGCTTTTGCTTCCTCTTCACATTCCGGTGCAACTACGCATTCTAAAAATGTTTTTGTTAACTCAGTAGCTGTAGCGGCGTCTATGGGACGATTGAGGGCGACAATACCACCAAAGGCAGAAACAGGATCGGCCTTAAAAGCTTTTTGGTAAGCTTCAGCGATCGCATTTCCCACAGCTGTGCCGCAGGGGTTAGTATGTTTAATAATTGTTGCAGCTGGGCGATCGGTGAATTCTGCAATAATTCGGCGTGCTGCTTCTAAATCAACTAAATTATTGTAACTAAGTTCCTTACCTTGCAGCTTGGTGGCAGCAGCCCATCCTGTTGGGGTTGTACCAGTTTGATACCAAGCAGCGCTTTGGTGGGGATTTTCACCATAACGCAAGGATTGCAGTTGGTTGCCAGAAAGAGTGTATTGTTGTGGTAGAGCTTCTGGCTGTTGTGTCCCTAAATAAGATGCGATCGCGCGGTCATAACTAGAAGTATGCAAAAATCCTTTTAACGCGCACTTTTGCCGAAATTCTCGCGAAGTTTCGCCTCCATGTTGGCGTAATTCCTGCAAATACTCGTCATACTGCACGGGTTCGCACAATATCGTGACATGGGCAAAGTTTTTTGATGCTGCCCTTAGCATAGCAGGGCCACCGATATCAATCTGCTCAATTGCCTCAGTTAAGGTAACTCCCTCTTTGGCAATGGTTTCTTCAAAGGGGTAGAGATTTACCACAACTAAATCAATGGGACGAATTTGGTTGTTTTCCAAATCTGTCATATCTTGCGGTATGTCTTGTCGCGCTAAAATACCACCGTGAATCCGGGGATGTAGGGTTTTAACACGACCACCTAATATTTCCGGCGAACCTGTATAATCAGCAACTTTTTTAACTGGTAATCCCGCATCTTTCAAGGCTTGGGCAGTGCCGCCACTACTGATTAATTCAAAATCAAATTCTTCAACTAAGCTACGGGCAAGGTCAATCAATCCAGTTTTATTAGATACACTCATCAGTGCCAAACGCGCCATAATTCCCCAGCTTCCTTCGATCTATAAAATCAAGAGCAGAAGATTATTGTACAAACCACGAAGGCATGTAGACGTAGACGTGCCTTCTTCGGCTTCCCGCAGGGTTGTACGCTAAGAATTGAAAAATGCAAAATTTATTGTCTTGTCATGGCACACTTTGACTAATGACTAATGACCAATGACTAATGACTAATGCTTTAGAATTCATTCAGGTTGCCCCAAAAACAGGGCAAGCACCCCAAGGGTTAATTGTCGCTTTGCATGGTTGGGGTGCAAATGCCGAAGATTTAGCATCTTTGGCTCCTTTTTTAGACTTGCCTGATTATCAGTTTCTGTTTCCCAATGCACCTTTTCCTCATCCTTATTCCCCTACGGGGAGGGCATGGTATGACTTGAGTATGGAAAATATGTATGAAGGATTAACAGAAAGTCGGCAATTGCTAATAGATTGGTTGCAAACTTTAGAAAGCAGCACTGGCGTACCACTGTCGCGGACATTTCTGAGTGGCTTTTCTCAAGGAGGGGCGATGACTTTGGATGTAGGATTAAAGTTACCTCTCGCAGGTTTGGTTGTGATGAGTGGTTATTTACATCCGGGTGCAGTAACAGATGTAGAGACACAAAATGCAACGTCTCTACCTCCGGTTTTAATCATGCATGGCAGATACGATCAAGTTGTGCCACTACAAGCAGCAGTACAGGCAAAAGCAACTTTAGAGTCACTAGGAATTGCAGCACAGTACTATGAATTTGACATGGGTCATGAAATTCGACTGCAAATGCTAGAGTTGATTCGGAATTTCGTGGTAAATGCTAGATAATCACAAAGTAGCTTGTAGTCAGACATCGCTTTATCTTAGTTACAATATTTTTACAAATTCCGGTATAAATCCGGAAAAATTTCACGAAATTAATGTCTCCAAATGAGTAATATATATTGGGTGGTTGCGTCGGGCGCAACTCAACCCAGGCTGGATGCCAATGCTGCTAACGGGAGGGGCGAGCATGATGAAAACTTTAAGCATTTCTAAAAAAGAAATTGCTACTATGACTCCACAAGATGTGGAAGATTTAGCGACACGTTTGGAGCAGGATAATTACAGCAATGCTTTTGAAGGATTGAACGATTGGCACATACTACGTGCGATCGCGTTTCAGCGTCCAGAGTTAGTTGAACCATATATCCATCTCTTAGATTTAGAACCCTACGACGAAGCGTAACAATTTAGGTAATGGGTAACGGGGAATAGTTAGTGGTTAGTAGATAGTAGTTAGTGGTAGCTTGGAAAAACAGCTAATAATTAATTGCTTTCTATTCGCTATTCCCTTTGACCTATTCCTCCAACCCATGTTTAATCCAAAATTAAAAAGGGTTCTTATTGGTGTTGGCGGTGGTATTGCCGCCTATAAAGTTTGTGAAGTTGTTTCTACACTTTTTAAAAATGGTGTAGAAGTGCGAACAATTCTTACTAATTCCGCACAAAAATTTGTCACGCCTCTAACTTTTGCGACTTTATCTCGCTATCCTGCCTATACAGATGAAAATTTTTGGCAACCAAATTATTCTCGTCCATTACATATAGAATTGGGTGAATGGGCAGATATTTTTGTAATTGCCCCTTTGACAGCTAATACATTAGCAAAATTAGCCTATGGTATGGCTGACAATTTGCTCACAAACACCGTACTTGCTTCCACTTGTCCTGTACTGTTGGCACCAGCAATGAATACTGATATGTGGGAACAACAGGCAGTGCAGCACAATTGGCAAAGTTTATTGATAAATAACCGATTTCATGGCATTCCAACAGCATCGGGATTATTGGCGTGCGATCGCGTCGGTGCTGGAAGGATGGCAGAACCCACAGAAATTTTGGCTTACATTCAATCGCTGTTACACACCGCAGGCAGACTAGATTTGGCAGGAAAGCGAGTGTTAATCAGTGCTGGGGGAACGCGAGAACATTTTGATCCAGTTAGATTTATTGGTAATCCTTCCACGGGGAAAATGGGTTTAGCTTTAGCACAAGCAGCACTACATCGAGGTGCAAGGGTAACGTTGGTACACGGGCCAGCAAATTGGGATGTACCTTTAGGTATGGAAGCTTTTTCCGTTGTTAGTGCCCAACAGATGCACCAAGCGATGTTGCGACATTTACCTGATGCAGATGTGATCGTAATGTCAGCTGCCGTAGCAGATGTGAAACCACAGGAGTATAATTCAGAGAAATTACCGAAGCGATCGCTTCCAGAAGCTTTAGCCTTAGAACCTGTACCGGATATTGTTACAGAACTGGCAGAGCGCAAGCAACCCCATCAGTTGTTAATTGGGTTTGCTGCACAGACAGGAGATATAGTAACCCCAGCGTTAGAGAAACTGTACAGAAAACAATTAGACGCTATTGTTGCTAACCCAGTAGATCAAGTTGATAGCGGTTTTGGTAGTGATAACAATCAAGCGGTACTTTTAGATAAACAAGGGCGTCGGATAGAGATTCCACCTTGTAGTAAACTACAACTCGCTCATTATTTGTTCGATTTTGTTACTGCTTAGTTGTTGGTAGTTGGTAAAAGCGAGTCTCAAAAGTATGTTTGGTGTGGTTGCATGCATTAGATCCACCAACAGGGTTTTTATGCCCTCAAAAAGTATTTATGACACAAACTCTTAAGCTCTAGTTGTTGGCTTTAAAAATAGCCACGCCGCAAAAAACGTAGCTGCTGTAAATAGTTGTGTCAGATCCAGTGCAGACAGGTATCCATCCGATAAGGAAGCAATACTTCTGTCTGTAATGCCAAATAGCCAAGACGAAATGCCAAACAGCCAAATCCCATTCTTGAGATTTCCCACAAATTCATTCGTTTCTGAGGGTTGCTGGTTGTTCATGCTTTTGTTGCTCCGTTGGTGAGGAATTCGATGCTTGCAAAGAATCTACTAGGTGCGGTTTTCACTACCAAATGAACTTCTAGCGCGATCCTGCCTCCATTTATAAATTTTTCCTGACAAATATTACACTCTATATAATTATATTAATGATTATATGGCTATGTTGAGATAACTGTCTAAAGGTACATATTTGTGCAGTAGCTATTTCACCTTGATTGTTGTAACCACATGTTGGAAGAAGTACTTTTGTGTTGTCATTCTAAACACGAGGCTTGAGAAAATTTGTTACAAAAATGACAAAAAAACTTTAAATAAGTACATCAAAGCTTTAATCTATCTAGGGTTTTGATGCAGGGTAAGCTCATCTAATTTGGTATAATTTAAGCTTGACAAATCAATTAAGATAAGCATAAGCAAAGATGTAAAAAACGCACTTGACTCAAGAGCAAGATCAATGAGATGACTTCAAT
>NZ_JACAEU010000048.1:0-13474 GCF_013388695.1 Fischerella sp. | reverse complement strand
CATTTTTAGCGAGTACAGCCGATAGTCTCGTATTTGATAACAATTTTGAATTTAGCGCCACCAACCCACAAGCACCACCACTTTTAACCGTAAATATTCCCATTGGCTTGCGATTTCGGGAGAATCCGGGGAGTATTACCATTGGAAATAATCAGGAAAATCCCACACCTGAATCGCCTACTCTTCTTGAAGTTCAGCCACAAAAAACTTTGGCGCTAGTAGGCGGTGAGATTAACTTAAATGGTCAGAGACTAAGAGCACCTGGAGGACGAATTGAGTTAGGAGGATTACAAGCTGCGGGAACAGTGGGAATAAATAGTGATGGCAGTTTAAGTTTTCCCGATGGAGTGGAACGAGCAGATATATCTATTAATGCATCGGAAGTGGATGTTACCAGTGGAGGGGGAGGAAGTATTGCGATTAATGCTGGGAATATCAATATCCTCGGTGGTAGTGACATTTGTGCTGGGATTGGCGCAGATGGGGCTTGTGGTGGACTAGCATCAGATTTTGGTTCTGTGGGAAGTCAAGCAGGAGACATCACGCTGAATGCTTTGGAAAATATCACGATCGCCGATCCATTCAGCGATATTAACAATCAGGTGAATGCTAATGCAGTTGGTAGCGGTGGCAACATCAATATCCAGGCTAGATCATTGTCTTTAACAAATGGTGGAAGAATAAGTTCCAGCACCTTTGGACAGGGAAATGCAGGCACAGTAAATATAAATACTAGTGATACTGTCTCCTTGGATGGTGGAAATAGCGGAAGTTTTATATCCAATAATGTAGGGCGTGGTGCTGTTGGTAACAGTGGGGAGATAAATATTACAACAGGTTCATTTTTTGCAACCAATGGCGGTCAAATACAATCTGGTATAAATGGAGGAGGAGAGGGAAATTCAGGAAAAGTAAAAATTGTAGCTCTTGATACTGCTTCTTTTGATGGACGCAGACAGGGCAGATTTCCTAGCGGTATCTTCACTAATGTACGAGAAGAAGCTCAAGGCAATAGTGGCGGTATTGATATCACCACTGACTCTCTATTCATTACTAATCGCGCTCAACTAGCCAGCAACACCAGGGGAAAAGGAAATGCAGGAGATATAGTTATAAATGCTCCAAACCAAGTATTTTTATCAAACTCCATTATTATTAGCGAGGTTACAGAGAAAACTGGTGTAGGCAATGGAGGTGATATTAAAATCACAACAGGTTCCCTTTTACTCAAGGATGCTTCAGCACTGCTTGCTGATTCAGAAAACATAGGGAACGCAGGCAATATTATTATTGATGCTCGTGACTCTGTAATTCTTGAAGGTCAAGGCCCTAGCGCTGGTAACATTAATGACATTGTTCCTAGTCAAATTAGTAGTACTGTCGAGACGATAGAATCTACGACTACAGGCGAGGGAGGTAATATTAGTATCTCCACAGGATTGCTCTCCATCAAAGATCGAGGATTTATAACTTCCTTTACCGAAGGAAAGGGAAATGCAGGTGATATAACAATTAATGCCCGTGATATTCAACTCAACGACAATAGCATCTTGAATAGTGGTGTGAGAGCAGGAGGCGAAGGAAAAGGTGGTGACATTAATATCAAGACTGATTCACTCTCTTTAAGAAATGGCTCTCAGATTAATTCTTTCATTTTTGGGCAAACAAGAGATAATCGGGGGAATATTATTCCTGCTGGTCGGGGAGATGCTGGTAATATCAAGATTACTGCTTCTGATACCATCACCCTTTCTGGAGTTAGTGCTGATGGTTTTTCCAGTGGATTATTTGCTATTGCACAAAGAGGAACATCAGGTTCAGCAGGAGATATTTCTGTTCAAACTGATAACCTGAGAATTACAGGCGGTGCAGTTATCAATGCTACTACTTCCAATGCTAGTGATGGCGGCAATATTTTCATTAATGCGAGAAACTTTGAAGCACTCAATGGTGGACGAGTAGTTACAGCAACTCGTAGTACTGGTAACGCTGGGACAATAACATTTAAAGTTACAGAAGATATGACTATTTCTGGCTTTAATGGGGAATTTGCCAGCGGTATCTTTGCCAACACATTTGAAGGTTCCACAGGAAAAGGCGGTAGCATTTTCATCGACCCCAAACAAGTCACAATCAAAGATGGTGGAACTGTCACAGCAACCAGTGCTGGTACTGGGGAAGCTGGTAATATAACGCTTGAAGCTGATAATCTTACCCTGGATAGGGGAACGATCACTGCTGAAAGCGGTAGCGCCACAGGCGGCAATATAAAGCTAGATATCAAAGATTTATTGTTACTGCGTCGTAACAGTCAAATATCTGCCACTGCTGGCAGAGAGCAAGGTGGCGGCGATGGCGGTAATGTCAACATTAACACTGGCTTTCTCGTAGCTTTCCCCAAGGAAAATAGCGATATCACAGCAAACGCATTTACTGGTAGCGGAGGTAGAGTCGATATCCAAGCAGAGGCTATCTTTGGCATTGAACCGCGCGATCGCCCTACATCATTGAGTGATATTACCGCTAGTTCGGAATTCGGTATATCTGGTACTGTCACCCTCAACACCCCAGATATTGACCCCAGCAAAGGGTTAACAGAACTACCAGAGAATGTCACAGATCCGAGCGATCGCATTGCCGAAAATCCGTGTCAAAAAGGGGTTGGTAGTGAATTTATCATCACTGGACGTGGTGGTTTGCCAAGTAGTCCCAATCAAATTCTCAGCAATGACAACATTCTCGTTGATTTGGTAGAGCCTACCACCAGTACAAGCAGTTCCCAAGGTGCAAATATTAACCTCAGCATAACTAGTCCTAGTGCCAAACGGATTGTCCCTGCACAAGGATGGGTGTTGAACAACAAAGATGAGGTAGTGCTTGTTGCCTACGATCCCACTGCTACTAATCTGACGCAACGCAGTTTAGGAAAAACCGCTGCTTGCCTTGCCCCTTTTTAAAAGTTATAAATTTTCCAATTTCAGGAGGTGTTTAATAAAAAACAGAGAAAAACAGGGTATTACTAGTATGCGATCGCTCTTTTTTATCTCCTTATTCCTAGCAATCTTAGGCAACCTTGCACCTTTGAGTAAGACCGCAGCGCAAGTTCCTCCAATTGCTGCTGATGGAACTTTATCTACTACTATCACTAGCTCTGATGGCTCAAATTTTACGATTGATAATGGCGATCGAGCCGGAGGAAACCTTTTTCACAGCTTTAGCCGATTTTCTGTGCCTACCAATGGTTCAGCAGTTTTCCAAAATCCTACCGATGTGCAAAATGTGATTAGTCGGGTAACAGGTGGTTCTTTATCCAATATTGAGGGATTGATTAAAGCCCAAGGAAATGCGAATATTTTTTTACTTAATCCAGCTGGAATTGTGTTTGGAAAAGGTGCTCGTTTAGAAGTTGGTGGTTCTTTTTTCGCAACTACAGCTGACAGTTTTATATTTGACAATGGGTTTGAATTTAGTGCCAGCAACAAGCAAGTACCGCCACAGTTAACTATAAATATTCCCATTGGCTTGCGATTTCGAGATAATCCCAGCAGCATCACCAATCAATCTGTTGATTTTCTGGTAACTCCTGGCAACACCTTAGCACTTGTGGGCGGTAATGTGCAGCTTGATGGGGCACGCTGGCTGACTCCAGGGAGTCGTGTCGAGTTAGGAGGAGTATCGAGTGCGGGGACAGTGGGACTAGAAATAAATGGCAATGCTCTGCGTTTAAGTTTTCCTGATGGACTGGCACGAGCAGATGTATCCCTGACCAAAGGAGCAGAAGTGAATGTACGCGCTGGCGATGGTGGTAGTATTGCTGTCAATGCCCAGAACTTAAAGATGGCGGAAGGAAGTAGGCTGAGGGCTGGGATTGCATCAGGATTTGGTTCGGTTGACAGCAAGGCGGGAGATATTGACATTAACGCGACAGGAGCAATTTCTCTTTCTGGTAACAGTTTGATTGCCAATGCGGTTTTATCAGGAGGTGTGGGTAAAGGGGGTGACACCAACATTAAGACTGGATCGCTTTTCTTGACCGATGGTGCTCAAGTGATTGCCTCCAGTTTTGGACAAGGAGATGCTGGCAAAGTGACGATCCAAGCGAGCAATGAAGTCTCCGCCGATGGCTTTACTAACAACGGATATAGTGGTGCATTCAGTACGGTGGCTCAAGGAGCTGTGGGCAACAGTGGTGGTATTAATGTCTCGGCAGAATCGCTCTCTTTAACTCGTGGTGCCGTATTAAATGCCGGTATTTTTGGAGAAGGGAAAGCAGGCAACGTAAATATTGATGTGCGTGATGGCGTCAATATTGCTGGAGTAGAAAATATTCCTGAATTCAACAATCCTTTTTCTAGTGAAATTGTCACCGCAGTGTTCGAGACAGGCAAAGGAAACGGTGGCGATATTAATATTAAAGCTCGCTACCTTACCCTTTCTGATACCGCGAGAATAGACCCGATGGTGTATGGAGAAGGAAATGCAGGTAGCGCCTTTATTGAAACTAAGGATTTTGTCTCTCTCTCCAGAGCTGCTATCTATAGCAGTGTCAGTTTCAACGGCATAGGTGATGGTGGCAACATTAAAATCAAAACAGGAACACTTTCCCTTATTGGTAATGAAACTTTCCCGAATGACACTTTCCTCAGTGTTAACACTTTTAACCAGGGAAATACTGGCAGCGTGTTTATCGAAGCAGATGCTGTTTACATTTCTAAAGGCGCCAGCATTGAAAGCAATGTATACGAGAATGCAGTTGGTGATAGTCGCGATATTAATATTACCACTGGCTTACTCTCTTTGACTGATGGCGCTAAAATCTCTGCCAATAGCGAAGGAAATGGAGCAGCAGGGAACATTAAAGTTTTTGCCGACTCTATCGAACTGGACAACAAATCAACTATTAGGGCTGAAACTACAGGGAAGCAGGGTAATATCAGTCTGCACTCTGGAAACTTGGTGTTGCGTCGTAACAGCAAAATCACTACTAATGCTACAGGCACTGCCACGGGTGGCAACATCACAATTGATACGATTAATCTAGTTGCTTTTCCTGATGCAAACAGCGACATAACCGCCAATGCTTTCATTGGAAGCGGTGGAAAAATCACAATTAACACTCAAGGTCTGTTTGGAATGGTCACACGCTCTCGGGCAGAACTGGAGCAACTTTTGAACACAACAGAACCGACACAACTAGACCCAACAAAGCTACCAACTAATGACATCACTGCCATTTCGCAACAAAATCCGACTTTGAGTGGCACTGTTACAATTAACACCCCAGATATTGACCCCAGCAAAGGGTTAACAGAACTACCAGAGAATGTCACAGATCCGAGCGATCGCATCGCCGAAAATCCGTGTCAAAAAGGGGTTGGTAGTGAATTTATCATTACTGGACGTGGTGGTTTGCCAAGTAGTCCCCATCAAAACCTCAACAATGACAATGTTCGCGTTGATTTAGTAAAACCTGCTGCCAGTAGCAGCAATTCCCAAAGTGCAATTATTAACCAGCCAATAACTTATACTACTTCCAAACAGATTATCCCTGCACAAGGCTGGGTGTTGAACAACAAAGGTGAGGTACTGCTTGTAGCCTATGACCCCACAGCTAAAAATCTTCCCCAGCGCACTTCTTCCAGAAAAAATGCAGTTTGCCCTGCACCTTTTTGATATTTTTTTATTATCAAGGAGTATAGTATGCGCCTAAAAAATAACGTATTTATCCGGAAGCTAAATAACTGGCTGAAAAAAAGTTATAAAAGGCGATCGCTGTTTTTGGCAACTTTGCTGTTTATCTTCTCAGCAGCAACTCCAGCTGTAATTGCCACAGTTCCCCAAGCAACCCCAATTGTCCAAACTCAGCAGAATGCCCAACAACAAGCTAATCAAGCCACGCAATTATATCGCTCTGGACAGTTCCAAGAAGCAGCAGTTGCTTGGGAAAAAGCAGCGGCTGGTTTTGCTAGCCAAAAAGATGGCTTAAATCAGTCAATGGCTTTGAGCAATCTTTCGCTGACTTATCAACAACTGGGACAGTGGGATAAAGCCACAAAAGCTAGCGAAGATAGTTTAGCAGTGCTAAAAACTCAGCCAAACAGCCAGGAAAAATTAAAAATTACAGCCCAAGCCCTAGACATTAAAGGTTATTTACAAAGGGAAACAGGACAAGCAGCAGATGCTCTCGATACTTGGCAAGAGGCGACAAAAATCTACAGCCAAACTAATGAACCAACCAAACTAGCCCAAAGCAGGATTAACCAGGTTCAGACTATGCAAGATTTGGGGCTTTATCCCCGCGCTTGCAAGACTTTGTTAGAAGTATTAGATAAACAAATAGGAGTGACAAATTGTCAAGAATTAAGTCAATTAAGTTCACAAGAATTAACAGCAAAGCTGCAAAAATTTACTGACGAATCTCCTTCTTTAACCTCAGTAGTGGGCTTGAGAAGCCTGGGTGAATTGCTGCGATTTATCGGTCAGCCAGAACAGTCTGAAATCGTCTTGAAAAGCAGTTTAAATCTAGCGCAGAGATTGAACTCTCCCCAAGAACAAGCAGCCACCTATCTGAGTTTAGGCAATACATTTAACACCTTAGCTGAAAGCGAAAGAGTACGCCGCAGACGAGAGAATTATGACCAACAAGCATTAGATGCTTATAGCCAAGTAGTAAAAATTGCTACTTCACCAACCATGCGCCAGCAAGCGCAACTGAATCAATTGAGCCTCTTGCTAAAACTGAAAAGAGAGTCTGAAGCAAAAGCTTTATGGTCATCCCTGAATTCTCAACTTGCGAACTTACCCCCCAGTCGCACAGGAGTTTATCAGCAAATCAACTTTGCTCAGAGTTTAGTGAAGTTAGGGTCAACAGATAACTTCCAGCTCAAGCAAAACTCTCAACTCCCGAGTTTTGATGAGATTGACCAGATTTTAGCTAAGGCTACTACCCAAGCCAGAGGTTTGGGAGACAAACAAGCCGAAGCCTATGCGGTGGGAAATCGTGGCGCACTGTATGAACAGAGGGGCACTCCGGAGGATTTGTCTCAAGCCGAAAAATTCACAAAACAGGCTCTGGGTATAGTTTCTAGCGTAGAAGCGCCGTATATATCTTATCAGTATTTCTGGCAACTAGGCAGGATACGCAAAGCACAAGGAGATATACCAGATGCGATCGCAGCTTATACCAAAGCCTACAATGCCCTACAATCATTGCGTAGTGATTTAGTAGCAGTCAATCCAGAAGTACAATTTTCTTTTAGGGATAGTGTTGAACCAGTTTACCGACAATTAGTCGAGTTAGAGTTGGAGTATGCTAATTCCCTCAAAACAGCTGGAAAAAACGAGGAAAGTCAAAAACAAATAACTCAAGCCCGGAATGTGCTTGAATCTCTACAATTGGCTGAACTCAACAACTTTTTCCGGGAAGCATGTGTAGAAGCAAATCCCAGACTAATTGATGAAATAGACACTACCGCCGCTGTTATTTATCCGATTATTTTGCAAGATCGGTTAGAGGTAATTCTCAGTCTCCCCAATCAACCCGCACGCCTTTACACCACCAAAATTACTCAAAAAGAATTGGAAAACACTCTAGAACAGATGCAGCGTTTTCTGAGAGTTCCTCCAACTCAAATCCAGGGAGTTGCCCAAACTGAAGTCCAAGAATTTATGCCCCTCTACCAACAAGCATATAACTGGTTGATTCGACCCCTAGAGAAGGAGTTAGCAAAAACTCAAGTTAAAACTCTAGTGTTTGTCTTGGATGGAGAGTTACGGAATATTCCCATGTCTGTACTGCACGATGGCAAGCAGTATTTAATAGAAAAGTATGCTGTTGCCTTGACACCTGGTTTGCAACTAATCAACCCAAAACCGCTAGCAAAAATTGATATTAAAGCCTTAACAGCAGGATTAAGTCAAGTTCGCAGTGATTTGCCAGCGCATCAAGGCTTTGAACCATTGCGTTACGTGCAATCAGAAATTGAACAAATCAACAAACTGGGAGTGTCAGCTAAATCGCTGCTCAACAATAAATTTACTAGCAAAGAGGTTCAAAGCGAGATTCTTGATTCTCCAGTTCCCATAGTCCACCTGGCTACTCATGCTCAGTTTAGCTCTAATGCTGAAGATACCTTTATCCTCTTTTGGGATAGACGCATGAATGTTAAACAATTGGGTAACTTGCTGCAAAATAACACACTGGATTCCCGCAGACCGATAGAATTGTTAGTTCTCAGTGCTTGTGAAACAGCCATTGGCGATCAACGCGCTGCTTTAGGACTTGCGGGAGTGGCAGTAAGGTCTGGTGCTCGCAGTACACTAGCAACATTGTGGTCAGTCCAAGATCAAAGTACTGCTAAATTCATGGGTGAATTGTATAGCCAGCTAGAACAAGCCAAGAAGACTAAAATCAGCAAAGCACAAGCAATCCAGCAGGCACAACTGTCACTTCTTAAAGATCAGCAGTACAGCAATCCCCATTTCTGGGGGCCATTTGTGATCGTAGGTAACTGGCAATAAGGGATTGCCAATCTTGTGGGGCGGGTACCTTGCCTGCCCAAACCAAACGGCTACTCGTGTCCCCTACCTCCACAATAAAAAGATGTTGGGTCTGATTACTTCGACCCAACCCACAAAATTTATTCCACTAAATTAGAACAGAGGCGCTAAAACTCTCTCGGTGCATTACGCTGAAGCTAACGCACTTACCAAAATTTCGGGTTTTATTTAGTTGACTTAACTTAGCGAGAAGCAAACTAAAAATCAGACGGTAAAAGTAGTCTGTCAATTTCAACAATCACACCATTTGTGGTGGTGGTAGAAGGATGCTTGGCATTAGCATCATTTAATTTGACTGTGCCATCAGGAGTATCAGTGATCTTGACTTGACTGCCTTCGAGAGTTTTGATTAAGCCACTATTTACCTGTTCAGGAGTGATCTGACCAGATATCAAATGATTTTTCAAAACTTTAATACGGTTTTCTGGCTTGCTATATTGCTTGAAAACATTATCAGGTAAAGCATTAAAGGCTTCATCTGTAGGAGCGAAAATTGTGAAATAACCAGGTTTCTTGAGCGTGTCGAAAAGACCTGCTTCTTTCAACTCATCAACAAGATTGGCATATTTGCCATCCTTCGCAAGGGTATCAGCAATAGTGCTGTTGGAGTTGCGATAGGGATAGTTCCTATAAGCAGAGGGTTGAAATAAGGCTAAGCGTGGATAAAAGAATTTTCTGGCTAGGACGGGAGAAGCAATCATGGTTGTGACGCCAATAATGCTGATTAACCAAGCCAATTTGACAAACAATTTTTTGCCATTAAAGGCATGAGAAGTTCGAGGAAACATAGGGCACCTATGGTAACTCTATTTTTATGCTAATACTACAAGGAATAAATAGAATATTTCGGAAAAGTTTATAGATATTTCTATATAGTTATTTGTATGTTCTCAGATTGGTAGGCTGATTGCATCAATGTCTGGATGCAATTAGTCTCAGTAGTCGGTTATTAACTGTATATACCAGAATACTTCACAATAAATCTTTACCTTTCTCCTCATCCTCACTCTCTCTATGATTGGGAGGCGGAGTGTTGAAGAAGCACAACCAGGGATTGTCTTCTTTCGCCAACTGGCGATCGCAGTTTAATTACACGGACTATTGATAATACCACAACCCGAAGCGGAAACTAGCATTTGGCTGTGTGAGTTGCCGAACACCGCATGAGGAGTACCTATACCCTGTGGTTTTCAACTCAGACTGCTCACCTAAGAATTACAGCCTTTCCTCAACAACAGAAATAAGCCACTACTGCCGCACAACAGCGTAGCTTTGGAACCTACTGAAGGTATAGTTCACCAAATAGAACCTTTTCCAGAAAACTGCGATCGAGAAATTCTGAGATTTTAATCTCTTATGCAGATTTTTTTATAGACATTATGGTGGAGAATGTTGAAGAAATTTACCAACAAAAATAAATAGCCATGAGAGACAATCGCAACAAGCAAATACGTATATGGGCAATGCTGTGTCATCTCTCGGCTTTATTGTGGATACCATTAGCTTTATTAGTATTTCTGGGAATTCCCTTGTATCTGCCATTGCTAAATATCGTGGGGCCGTTGGCTATTTGGCGATGTAAAAAAGCACAAGACCCCTGGATAGATTTTCAAGGAAGAGAATCTTTAAATTTTCAACTTTCACTGACGGTTTATACTTTAGTTGTTATTATAATTTCCTTATTTTTAGTTTTTACGACTTGTGGTGTAGCCTTAACGAATCATATGGTTTCTAGACAATTAGAAACTATTTTTAATAGTCTCTTAACTATTTTAAGCATACTTATATCAATATTAATGTTATCGCAATTAATTTTAGTAAGTTTCGCAGCTATTAAAGCTTATAAAGGTCAACATTTTCGCTATCCTTTGACGATTAGATTTTTGAGGTGAATTATTTGGGCTTTTGGCTCTTATTCTATAGGACTAGTATTTGATTTTTGGGCGTTGCATAATTGCGGGATGATTTTGGAATTTGTACCAACCACAATCACCGTGTCCCCGTGTTCCCGCGTCTGGTGCGTCAGCCTCATTCATCCCATTATTCAGCAACGCCGATTTTTGAAAAGATACGTAGGGGAGGCAAAAAGGGTGTGGATTTTCCTCCCCCTTTATTGCTGTTGCGTTAGCCTTTGGCGTAACGCACCATTCTATGTTTTTGGTGCCGTACTCTCGCCGATCGCACACCCTACGTGTACTTAGTGCGATCGCAATCTCTTTTTGGGAATCATAACAGCAAATTGCTTCCTTGCACTTTCAAATAAATTCGTGAATCAGTATTGGAACCAGATTAATCAGTTTTTGAACCTCGTGAATCAGTTTTTGAACCTTGTGAATCAGTTTTTGAACTTGGTTGACTGAGTTAACGAACTCGCGCGAGTATGAAAAACTATCAGATGAGGTTATTTAAATAAACTTATGTCATCTATGCCACAGGTTGCAACTTTTGACCACAATCCAGCTAAAGCGCAACTCATTGGCGTTGCAGTTGTCGGCACAGGATTTGGTCAAAAAGTCCACATTCCTGGATTCCAAGCCCATCCCCGTACCCAGGTAGTTGCTGTTTATCACCGAGATTTAGAAAAAGCCCAAGCCATAGCACAATCCCAAAATATTCTCTATGCCTGCAATACAATTGCAGATATTGTTTCTTTAAGCGAAGTGCAAGCAGTCAGCATCGCCACACCACCATTTTTGCACTACGAAATGGCTAAGGAAGTTTTGCAAGCCGGAAAACATTTGTTACTAGAAAAACCTACAACTCTAAATGCCGCTGAAGCGAAAGAACTTTACTATTTGGCAAAATCAAAAGGCGTTACTGCAACTGTAGATTTTGAATTTCGATTTGTACCAGGATGGCAATTATTTTCTGAACTTTTATCACAAGGGTATGTAGGGAACAAACGCTTGATTAGAATTGATTGGTTGGGTTCTTCTCGTGCTGATGCTTCCAGACCTTGGAATTGGTATTCGCAGAAAGATAAAGGAGGTGGCGCACTAGGGTCTTTGGGTTCCCACACCTTCGATTATATTCACTGGCTGTTTGGATCGGTACGCAGATTAAACGCCCATTTAATTACCGCCATAACCCAACGACCAGATCCCAACACAGGCGAATTAAAGGCAGTAAACACCGATGATACTTGCATGTTGACGCTAGAATTGGCAGATAGTACACCTTGTCAGGTTTCCATCAGTGCGGTTGTACATGCACAACGTACTCATTGGGTAGAAGTGTATGGCGATCGCGGTACTCTAGTTTTAGGAAGCGAAAATCAAAAAGACTATATACATGGTTTCCGTGTTTGGGCATCCCAGCCCGGTAAACAGCTAACAGAAATAGAAATTCCTAATAGATTAGTATTTCCCAAAAATTATGCTGATGGTCGCATTTCTGCGTTTATCAGAGTGGTAGACCAATGGGTGCAGGGAATTGATAGAGGAGAGGAAATAGTTCCATCCTTGCGAGAAGGGGTTTATTCCCAGTTGTTGATGGATTTATCTCATGAATCAAATATGACATCAAGCTGGATAGATATACCCAGTTTGGAAGAATTTCTGGGAAGTTAATATTTAATATTCAAGGGTCAAGGTCTTAGAGTTTCCTTCCCTTGATTAAAAATCACCTGATCGGATGAGCCTATAGGATGAAGTCAAATTATTATCTTTTATCTTAACCTAAGTAGTAATCCGCAATAAGTAATCACTAGGTTTGGCTATGAGCGAACCAGCAAGTGCAGATATCAAACAAGCATATAAAACGACAGCAGAAATGGCTTTTGTTATAGCTCAAGCTTTAAGTAAAATCAAAGATGAAAGGGTGATAGATGAAGTGATCGCTAGACTATTCAAAGATGGCGATAACTAATATCATGTCCGCTCAAACATTTATATTATGCGCCCGTGTCGGTAATAGGTAAGTAAGTCAGTGGAAACAAATCAAGCTATGTTACGAAATATAAATATGCTTGAAACCCTTACCAATGACCCTTACGGGTTCGCCAACAGCGAGTGGGGGAACCACGGCGCTCTATGTGCGGACGCAGGTTCCGCACCCGCGCCTCCCCAAGACCTCGCTGGCTCACCAATGACTAATGACGACCTTAACTAGTTAGCTTTATTTGTACCGACCTACTTAATGTGTAATGAAAAATTAGTAATGAGTAATAGACATCTCCAGAAATTAAATATGCGATTGTCAAAAAACTTGTAGAGACGTTCCATGGAACGTCTCTACATTCTTTTTCACCGATTTCTAATGAGAAGATGCATGTAATCAGTTCTTCTGGGTGGAATATAAAGTTATAAAAACTCATGAAACAGACATAATATAAAGGAATTTTTTCAAAAATAGTCCAAAATTGTCTACTGTACTTCACTTCATCTCTACAATCTACAGTAGAAACTTTATTTAATGTGTACTTACAGCATTTTTCAAGCGGATAGAATATATGTCTAAAGACATATGTTTAGAAATTACTCCGTAAGAGAGATGAATTTTTATTAGCAATACAGTAAATATATAGCATTATCAAAAGTTGTTCAAATAATTGCGTTTCTAGTTAGAGCATGATATTTTGAAGTTCAAGTATATTTGCTTAAATTAGGTTTGCTTAGCCTGGAAATTCTGTTAAGCAAAGTCAGTAAAATGCAAGTTTTTTTTTAATTCAAATTTGGCATTTATCTGGCAATTATTTGGAGTAATCTAAAATGCAATTTCAACGCTTGGCCAGTGCATTTTTTATTTCAGGGTGTGCATTGGCTACTGTTTCGTGGTTTGCTGCTATAGCTGGTGAGGTTGCTGTAGTAACAGCAAAGTCACTCAATGTACGCACTGGTCCTGGCAATGAGTATCGCTCGACTTACGTTCTCAGACAGGGCGATCGCGTCGAAATCATCGAACGCAAGGGTGAGTG
>NZ_JACAEU010000047.1:0-3617 GCF_013388695.1 Fischerella sp. | reverse complement strand
GAAACGCACCGCTATGGATAACAATTATATGATTCGGGTGCTCAGTTGTTGTTTCATTGACAATACATTAGATTCTTCTGATTGCTTGTGTCAAGCCTGATTGAGACGCTCTTACCCTGATGTTTGTTAAAAAGTATAACAAAGCAGAATATAAACAAAAAGTTGGACTTAAACTAATCTTTGCTTTAGCCCAATCCTAAATGTAATTATGCAAATTGAGGTGGAAATCTTTACGGTAAACAAGCGGTTTCCCCTGACTATTAGTCGTGGCACAACTGCACAGACAAAGAATGTATGGGTGAAGATTTTCCATGATGGCATCGAAGGCTGGGGAGAAGCATCGCCGTTTAGTGTAGGTAATCATCCGCAGTCAACGGAAATAATCAAAGATTTTTTGGAACAAATTACGCCTACTTTACAGGTATTCAACCCGTTGCAGCGGCAGCAAATAGAGCAATTTTTAATCACAGCAAAAATTCCTTCCGCAGTTAGGGCAGCATTAGATATGGCACTGCACGACTGGTTGGGAAAGCGCGTCGGTTTACCGCTGTGGCAAATATGGGGGCTGGATAGAAATCTGATAGTACCAACTTCGGTGACTATTGGCATTAATTCACCAGAAGGGGCAAGGGCAAGGGTGCGGAATTGGTTGCAATTTGTCGATGTGCGTGTTTTCAAGGTGAAATTGGGTAGCCCGGATGGTATTGATGCCGATCGCCAAATGTTAATGGCAGTGCGACAAGAAGCACCCACGCAAGAATTGTGCGTTGATGCCAATGGGGGTTGGAGTTTAGAGGACGCCATCCAAATGTGTAGTTGGCTGGCTGATTTGGGTATAAAGTATGTAGAACAGCCGTTGTCACAAGGTCAGGAGAAAAGCTTGGCAGAATTAAAAGCGCGATCGCCCCTACCCATTTTTGTTGATGAAAGTTGTTTCACTAGCGCTGATATTCCTCGATTGGCAAATTTTGTCGATGGTATTAATATCAAGCTAATGAAATCAGGGGGGTTAAGCGAGGCAATGCGGATGGTACATACAGCCCGTGCTAATGGGTTGCAAGTCATGTTCGGTTGCTATTCTGACAGTACGCTTCTCAATACGGCTGCGGCACAATTAGCGCCATTAGCTGATTATTTAGATTTAGACAGTCACCTCAATTTAATTGACGATCCCTTTATCGGGGCATTTGTGCAAGAGGGAAGAGTTTTGCCAAACGATTTACCAGGCTTGGGGGTACAACGTAGTGCGTCTGCCGCTTAATCAAAGGGTAGCTATTTTATTGCATGAGGGAATCAAGGGAACTCGTGGTAAAACTGGGTTATCACTCTTACGTTACAGTGAAGCCCCAATCGTAGTAGTAATTGATCGCGAGTGCCCAGGAGAATCTTTATCGGCATTAACGGGTATTCAGCGTGATGTACCAATAGTCGCATCAACTACAGCAGCGCTGGAGTACAAACCACAAGTATTAGTAATTGGCATTGCCCCCCTAGGTGGTGTTGTGCCAGATGATTATTGGCATGATATCAAGGATGCCCTCGCTGCGGGAATGTCGTTAGTCAATGGTTTGCACGCACCATTATCAACTCTGCCAGATTTAAAGGCACTTCTGAAACCAGGACAATTGATTTGGGATGTGCGGAAAGAACCGCCTAACTTAGGCATTGCTATTGGTATTGCCCGTACCCTCCCTTGTCGACGAGTGTTAACTGTGGGAACCGATATGGCAGTTGGCAAAATGTCAACTAGCTTAGAGTTACATTGGGCATCACGACTGCGGGGCTGGCGTTCTAAGTTCTTAGCAACAGGGCAAACTGGCATAATGTTAGAGGGGGATGGTGTGCCATTGGATGCCGTGCGTGTGGACTTTGCCGCCGGTGCAGTGGAACAGATGGTGATGCGCTATGGCAAAAACTACGACATTCTCCATATAGAAGGACAAGGTTCGTTACTACACCCTAGTTCTACGGCAACACTGCCTTTGATACGCGGTTCCCAACCAACGCAGATGATACTGGTACATCGGGCAGGACAAACCGAAGTTGTTAATGGTGTGCCAATTCCGCCTTTATCAGATGTAGTCAAGCTTTATGAAACTGTTGCCAGTGCTGCTGGTGCTTTTGGACATGTACCTGTCGCAGCGATCGCACTGAACACCCGTCATTTAAACGAAGCGGAAGCAAAAAAAGCGATCGCTCAAACTGAAACAGAAACTGGGTTGGCTTGTACCGATCCGGTGCGCTTTGGTGCTGGCAGATTGTTAGACGCAGTGATGCAGAATTAAGCTATCCAATACCAATTATTGTGCTTAACTAATTTTGATTCACGTTTGCCGAATCAAGAACTG
Organism: Fischerella sp.; assembly: GCF_013388695.1. NCBI lineage: Bacteria > Bacillati > Cyanobacteriota > Cyanophyceae > Nostocales > Hapalosiphonaceae > Fischerella > Fischerella sp. The sequence goes on along the minus strand of NZ_JACAEU010000047.1, from coordinate 1,269 downwards.
CTTGCAAGCGACTTCTAAATTCTCCTTTCGGGTGCCCCCCTTTTACTTCACCCAAAATCTGGAATTCTCCTTCTGGTGAATTACAGATAATGTAAGTGGGCCATCCCATTTGTGATTTATCTGGATATTGTGTCAAAAGAATCTGACGATACTTGCGGTATGTTGCTGTATCCTGCATTTTCACATCAATAAATTGCAAACCTAATTCCTCAGTCACTTTTTGGTCATAGAATGACATTTTGTGGCAGATACCGCAGTCTTCACTAGAGAATTTAATTACAGCTAAAGGCATGTGGCTTTGCAACTCTCTGAATGTTGATACAGATCACTAGCATTACATGGGATATTATGCTAGCACATTAAATACAAAATAAAGAGAAAAAATAGAATTTTTAGTAAAAATCGCAGATAACCTTTATTTATCCTGATTTTCAGACGTTACAAAACACTCAGGGAAGCCAATAACTGAAATATTGACACTTCTAAAAAACGATAATATAAATTAATTGACGATTGTAACGAGTTTTAATTGTTTCCATTACACTCAAAGGACATAAAGCCAAAATTTTCTATCGAGATGTGTATTGAAACCAATTGAGAACCGTGATAAAAACAACTTGGTTATCAGGGTAAAGCGGGAAAAGCTGTACAGATACAACAGGAGTAACATTAAGGACAAATTGCCAATTTGCCAGATAGTTAGTATTAGATATGCCAATATGGCCCATTTTTATCGAAATTTAGGTTAAAAATAATTTAATGAGAGTCTCAACAAAATGAACTTCTGCTTATTCCTTACTCTTAATTTTCAATGCTAGTTACCACAACGGCTATAACAGGCGCAAGGCTATTTAATACCGATGGGAGACTGGCGATTTTCCCTTTACCCTTCCTTAGCTTCTACTTTATGTGGTCTTAAATTAATCTCTGTACCCTTGATCAATTTTCGTAAAGGTGGGTTATGATCTGGTTTTCTACAAAAAAATCCCCTCGTAGCCGACAGCTAGTAAGGGGAGTCTGTTATCAGGGTGCATCTACCATTTCCATGTTTCAATATAAATCAGTATGTTCCGGATAAATTTGCAAAAAGATTTTGGATGTTTGTTTCTGTACAAAAAAATCCCCTCGTAGCCGACAGCTAGTAAGGGGAGTCTGTTATCAGGGTGCATCTACCATTTCTATGTTCTCAGACAAATCAGTATGTTCCGGATAAATTTGCAAAAAGATTTTGGATGTTTGTTTCTGTACAAAAAAATCCCCTCGTAGCCG